>JBBQXV010000009.1:0-65093 GCA_038209335.1 Polyangiales bacterium
GATTCGCGAGATGGCAGGCGCCATCCGCGAGGTCGCGCAGCACGTCGAAGCGCTGACCTCCAGCGCAGAAGAATCCAGCTCGTCGATCTTGGAGATGACGGCGACGAACGACGAGGTTGCCGAGAACGTCGGCGAGCTCGCCGGGAGCGTCCGCGAGACGGTCAGCTCGATCGAAGAGATGGCGTACTCGATCAAGGAAGTCGCCAAGAACGTCGACGCGCTCTCGCTCACCGCCGAAGAGACCAGCTCGTCGATGAACGAGATGGACGTCTCGATCGATCAAGTGCAGTCGAACGCCAACGAGACGGCGCGCCTCTCCGAAGAAGTCGCGCTCGACGCCGAAAAAGGCGCCGAAGCGATCTTGAAGACGATCAGCGAGATTTACCGCATCAAGGAGTCGTCGCAGGAAGCGGTGAGCGTCATCTCGAACCTCGGATCGCGGATCGAGGCGATCGGTCAGATCGTCAACGTCATCGACGACGTTGCCGAGCAGACGAACCTGCTCGCGCTCAACGCCGCGATCATCGCCGCGCAGGCCGGCGAACAGGGCAAAGGGTTCGCGGTCGTCGCCGACGAGATAAAAGATCTCGCCGAGCGCGCCGGCGCGAGCACGCGCGAGATCACCGACCTCATCAAGACGGTACAGGCCGAGTCGAAGAACGCCATCAACGCCGTCGAGCGCGGCGCGCACAACGTCGATCGCGGCGTCGAGGTTTCGAACGAAGCCGAGCGCGCGCTCAAGAAGATCCTCGAGTCGTCGCAGAAGAGCACGAACATGGTCCGCGCGATCGCGCGCGCGACGGTCGAGCAGGCGAAGGGATCCAAGCAGGTCACCGACGCCATCGGGCGCATCGCAGAGACCGTTCAGCAGATCGCGGCAGCGACCGCGCAGCAGGCGCGCGGGTCCGAGCTCATCATGAAGAGCGCCGAGAAGATGCGCATCATCACGCAGCACGTCGAACGCAGCTCGCAGGAGCAGGCGCGCGGCGGACGGCAGATCAGCGGCGCGATCGAGAACATCTCGAACATGGTCAATCAGCTCAACTCGAGCCACCGCCAGCAATCGCGTGGGAGTGAGCAACTGTCCGGCGCGTCCACACGTATCGAGGAGAGCGCGAAGACGCAGGAGGCCGCGGTGCGGCAGCTGCTCGTCGCGATCGAGCGGTTGAAGCGCGCGAGCTAGGCGTCACAGGGGAGGAACGGATGAAACGAATCATCAAGCGGGTGCTCCAAGTCGTCGGAGCGATCCTGCTCGTCGGCGCGATCGGGATGGGGATCTTCGTCTACACGCAGACGTCGGCGTTCGACGCGAGCATGGACAAGGTCTACGACGTGCCGATCCCGACGATCGTGCGCTCGACGGATCCGGCGGTGCTCGCGCGTGGCAAGCACCTCGCCGAGGCCGTGTGGCCCTGCGCCGCATCCAAGTGCCACGGCGCGGACATGGGGGGCGGCGAGACGATCGCCTTCGGGCCGCTCGGCACGCTCACCGGGCCGAACATCTCGGCGGCTGGTCTCGGCGCGGCGTACAGCGACGGAGAGCTCGCGCGTCTCCTCAAGCACGGCATCAAGAAGGACGGGCGCTCGGTGCGCTTCATGCCGGCGCAGGACATGTCGTGGACGCCCGACGCGGACATCGTCGCGATCGTCTCGTACCTTCGCACGGTGCCCGGCGTCGAGAAGGCCAACGGGCCGTGCGAGGTGAAGACGCTCGGGAAGATCCTCGATCGTCGCGAACAGTTCGTGATGGACGTCGCGCGACGCATCGATCACCAAAAAACCGAGGTCGTGCCTGCGCCCGAGCCGACCGCCAAATACGGAAGCTTCCTCACTCGACTCTGCACCGGTTGCCACGGCGAGCACTTGAGCGGCGGTCGCATGCCGGGCGCGCCTTCGTCGTTTCCGATCCCTGCGAACCTCACGCCGGATCCGACGGGGTACGCCGGAGCGACGTACGAAGAGTTCGACAAGATGCTCGTGCAAGGCATCAAGCGGAACGGGCAGAAGCTCGACAAGTTCATGCCGGTCGAAGCGTTCGGCAAGATGGACGACACTGAGAAGCACGCGATGTACGAGTACCTGAAGACGCTGCCGCCGACGCCGCACGGCAATCGCTGACGTTCGCGCTGGACGGAGATGCGCGTCCTCTTCTTAGGCGGGACGCGCTTCATCGGGCTCGGCGCGGTGCGCATCCTCGCGGCGCGGGGTCACGAGATCGGCGTCTTTCATCGCGGCGAGACGAACGCGGAGCTGCCCGAGGGCGTCGCGTGTTTTCTCGGCGATCGACGCCGCCTCGGCGACTCGAAGGCGACGTTGCGCGCGTTCGCGCCCGACGTGATCGTCGACATGTTTGCGATGACCGAAGCGCACGCGCGCGCGACGGTCGAGACGCTCGCGGGCGCGGCGCGGCGCTTCGTCGTCGCGAGCAGCGCCGATGTGTACCGCGTGCGCGATCGCTTGTGGCGCGTCGAGGCGGGACCTCCTGATCCGGTCGCCCTCACCGAAGACGCGCCGCTTCGCGTGACGCGCTTTCCGTACCGCGCCGAGGCGACGCGTACGGACGAATGGCTGTACGACTACGACAAGATCCCGGTCGAAGAAATCGCGCGACGCGATCTCGACGCGACGATCTTGCGCCTCCCCGCTGTGTACGGCCCCGGCGACTACCGCAAGCGCGTATGGGATTACTTGAAGCCAATCGTCGAGGGACGCGCCGAGATCCCGATCGACTCGCAGCAGGCGACGTGGCGATGGACGCGCGGCTTCGTCACGAACGTCGCGGAGGCGATCGCGCTCGTGGTCGAGGACGATCGCGCGGCGGGGCGCGTCTATAACGTCGGAGAGAGCGACGCGCCGACGGAGCTCGCGTGGGCCGAGGCGATCGCACGCGCCGCGTCGTACCGCGGTCGCATCGTCGCCGTGCCGCGTGCGGCGCTTTCGGAAGCCAAGGCGAAGGAAGCGGCGAAGTTCGATTTTTCGCACGACTGGGTCATCGACACACGAAAGATTCGGAACGAGCTCGGCTATTGGGACACGGTCGATCGCGACGAGGCGATCCGCGCGACCGTTGCGCGGGAGCTCGAGGAATCATCGGGGCCGAAGCCCATGTTGATGATCCCGCTCCACGGCAAGAGGCCCCCCTCTTCGGCGTGATTCACGAGACCGATCTGCAAGCCGCGCAATCGCTTCGCGTGGTTGAAGATTCCGATCTGAATTCCCGCGACGTTCTCCGCGGCGTTCGCGAGACCGATCTGCGCGCCGGAGATCTCCTTCGCGTAGTTGACCGTCGCGATCTGCGCGCCTTCGTGCGAGCCGAGGGTGATGTTGCCGAAACCGGCGATCTGCAAGCCGCGCACTTCGCCGGCGATGTTCGCGCCGCCCGTGATCTGCGCGAGCCCGGTGAAGCGTTTGCCGGCGTAGTTCACGATGCCGGACATCTGCAGCGGCGCCGTGACCTCGAGCTGCGTGTAGTTTGCAAAGTATCCGAGCTGCATGAAGCCCGTGAAATTGCCGGCCGCGTTGCCCGCGCCAATCTGCGCGATGCCGACGAAGCCGCCGTCGGTGCCGTTGACGACGCCGATCTGGAAGAGCCCCACGAAGCGGTCTTTCTTCGCGCGCTCCTCGGACTCGCCGAAGCCGTTCTCGAATGCGTCCTTGCCGACGTAGTTGAGACCGATCGAGATTTGCGCGATCCCTCCGAAAAAGTCGGCGGAGCTCACCGCGCCGATCTGGAAGCCGCCGGCGAAGTCTCCGGTGACTCGGTTGTACGCGCCGACTTGCGCGAGCCCGACGATCTCTTTGTCGACGCGGTTGTACGGACCGACTTGCGCCACGCCGCCGAAATTCTCTGCGCGGTTGTAGCTTCCGATCTGCGCGACGCCGCCGAACGACTTCGCATCGTTCAGCGCGGGCGATATCTGCGCGACGCCGCGGAAGCGATCGGCGCCGTTCTCGGTGAGCGCGATCTGCGTGACACCGTAGAAGCGCTCGGCGCCGTTGCGACCGAGCGTGAGCTGCGTGACGCCGACGAATTGCTCCGCGTCGTTGCGCACGCCGCTCAGCGCGACCACCCCGTAGAAGCGGCGGACCTTGCCGCGCGCGAGCGCCAACGTTCCGACGCCGATGAACTTGTCGAGGTTCGGGCGTACACCGACGTGCGCGCCGGCCCAGTCGTGCGGACCTTCGGTCGCGATCGGGAGATCGCTCGGCGGAGGCGGTGGAGGCGGCGGCGGCTGGGGCATCGCGGCACCGAGCTGATCGGCGGCGGCGGCGACCGCAGCATCGACGCGCTGCTCGTACGTGAGAGATGCGTTGCGAGCGCACGACGCGGTCACGCTCCTCGCGATGCTCCACGTCGGTCCGCTCCCCGACGCCGACGCGACGATGCGGCACGAGTCGCCGACGGTCTCGAGACGGGCAGTCACAGCAGCGACGTGCGCCTCGGGCAACATCGGAACATTTGGCTGCGCGAGGCTGAAGCCGTGCGACACGAGCAGCGCCTGCCAATACGCGTCGACGCGCGCGAGCACGTCGGGACCGAGCTGCCCCGTGGCATCGACGACAGGCGACGGACGAAGAAACGGCCGCTCCTCGGCGTGCGCGGCGGAAGCTGCAAAGAGGATCGAGCACGAAGCCGAAAGCAGGACGGACCAGCGCATGGACTCGACAACGCGCGCAGAGGCGAAGGCTTACAGTGAAAAACGGTCTATAACCGCAGCCAGTGAGCAAGGGCGGCGTCATTCTCGGCGATTGGACGCACCGGCGCGGCGACGCGGGCGGTACGAGAGCGGTGTCGGCCGACGTCGCCAACGCGAAGCCGGAGCTCGCGTGGTCGTGGAGACCGGACCACGGCGGGCGTGTCGATCAGGTGCGCATCGCCGGGAGATGCGTGTATGTCGCAACGATGACCCCCGCGGACGAAGCGGCGCCCGGTTGGGAGCACGCGACGATCTACGCGCTCGATGTCGACACGGGGAAGGTCCTCGCGACGCGCGCGCTCCCCGATCCGGTGCCGGTCGCGGCGATGGTCGCGGCGGTAGTTGGACAACGCGGCGTCGTGCACGTGCTCGCGACGCGAAAGGGCGAGCCGATCTTTTGGTACGAGCTCGAAGCGCCCGATCTCACGCCGACGCATCGTCGACTCGTCGAGCTCGATCGCGACGGACGACGCGAGGACGTGCTCGACGCGTGGGCATCGCCCGACGGCGGCGTGTGGCTCGAGCTCGAGGGGGCGCTCGGCGCCACGGGAGGACGCGCGTACGCGTACGTCGGTCCCGACGAGAGCTTCGCCGTCGCGCAGACGCATCGCGACGACGTCGCCGCGGCCGACTGGGGCGCGCCGGCGCGCGACGCTTGCTGCGCGGGGCTCGAGCTCTTCGCGCCGCTCGTCGGCACGTGGCGCGAGAGTGATTCCGCGACCGACGTGGAGGCGAGCCCGCGGGTGACCGAGAGCACACCGCCGGCGATTTGGGCGCTCGAAGCGCGAACGCCGACGTCACGCAGCGCCGCCATCAAGGCGCTCGTTCCGCCCGCGACGGCGACGTGGGGGCGCGCCGATGTCGTCGGTCCGCGCGCGCGCTTGCACGCGATCTTCGCCGAAGGGGCGGTCTGTTCGATCGCGGTCGCGGCTGACGCCGAGCGCTCCGAGCGCGCGGTCGTGCAAGCGCTCGTCATCGATCGCGCGACCGCCACCGTCCGACACAAGAGCGAGCCGACTCGCGTTTCGTTGCGCGCCGCGCTCGGGGACGTCGCCCGCGTTGCGCGCCGTAGCAACGGCGAGCTGCTCCTCCAGACACTCGACGCCGACGGAGTCCCGTCGTCGGATCTCGTATGCGCGCGCGTCGACGGCGCGATCGACGTCGTCTCACTCGGCAGCGCGCGCCTCGTCCTCGACGCGGCGCTCGGCGACGTCGTCCTCGCGCACGAAGAACGAAAGAACGGGCGTGTGCTCCTCAGCGCCATCGAGATCGATCGCGCGGGCCGCCTCCTCGGACGGCGAAGCTCGACACGCTGGAGCCTCGAGACCGAGGACCTCGGTGGCGCGACGACGGTCTATGCGGGCGCCGGGCACGTCGTCGTGCGTGGCGCGCGAGGCATCGCGGGCGTGCGCGTGTGATGGGTCGACACAAAGAAAACGGCGGCCTCGTTCGAGACGAGACCGCCGATCTTCAAAAGTAACGAGAGCGATTCAGCGAACGACGCACTTGCCGGCGGTGCAGGCTGCGGTCTTCCCGCCGCACGGCTCGCGCAGGCAGCGCACGCCCGGGCCCGCGCACGTCGGGTTCGGCGTCGACGAGCCGAGCGAGCGGCAGTCGCAGCCCGTGCAGTAGTCGTCGAAGAGGCGGCAATCCGCGTCGACCGTGCACTCCGGCGTCGGCGCGCACTTCACGATGCAAGCATGGTCCGCGCAGAACTCCTGGTGCGAGTTGCCGATCATGCACGCCTGCGTGTTGACCGGAACCGGCTGCCCTGCGCAGTCGCTGATCGAATCGCAGTACGTCTTCACGCGATCGAATCCGGCGACGACGTTGTAGCGCTCGAGCTTCATGCCCGAGTTATCGCCCGCGATCGACACGTGGTAGCTCTTCGAGCCGGCGCCGTGCGGACGCAGCGTGAGCGTGCCGAGCGTGGTGTTGTGAAAGCTGCTCGACTTCCACGTGCCTTCCTCGCGCGGGTTGATGCAGGGCGCGCGAAAGCACACGATGTCCTTCTCCGATAAGAACGAGCCGTCGGCCCTCAACACGAGATGTGCGAAGTCCGCCGAAAAGCCCGGCTCGACGTTGTACGCGCCGACGAGCACGGCCGCGCTGAGCGCTTCGTTGGTGTCGGACACGACCTGCTCGTCGGTGTGCGAGGCGCAGCCGACGTACGCGAGCGAGGAGACGGCGAGAATGGAAGCGAGAACCTGAAAGCGCATTTGGGGAAGTCCCTTCCTTGTCGAATGAATGACAGGAGTTGTTACTGGTGTGGGACGACTGCTTACTTGCCCGCGCACGGGCGGGCAAGGTGTGCGCATGAAAAAAGAACGTGTTTCACCGCGCCGCGGTGCGTTACGCGCGCGCTTCGCGCAAACCGTGCGCGGCCGCGACGGCTACTCGACGGTGACGGTCTTCGCGAGGTTGCGCGGCTGATCGACGTCCGTGCCCTTCAAGTCGGCCATGTAATACGCGAGCAGCTGCAGCGGGATGACCGTCAAGAGCGGCAGCACCTCGGGCTCGGCGGCCGGAATCTCCATGATGTCGGACTCGGGCGCGTTCGCCGGCGAGTGCAGCCGCCATGATCCGCTGCGCGGCGCAACGTCGGTCATCAGCAGGTTCAAGACGTCTTTGTCGCCTTTGGTGCAAACCGCGATGAGCTGACCCTCGCGCGCCTTGACCTCCTGCATGTTCGAGAACGTCTTCTCGTAGTGCGCGTCTTTCGGGCAGACGATGACGACGGGCATCTGCTCGTCGATGAGCGCGATCGGTCCGTGCTTCATCTCGCCCGCGGCGTACCCCTCGGCGTGGATGTACGAAATCTCTTTGAGCTTGAGCGCGCCTTCGAGCGCGACCGGGAAGCCCGTGCCGCGTCCGAGGAAGAGCATGTCGCGCGCCTTCATGTGGCGCTTCGAGATGTACTTCACGTCCTCGGCGGTGCTGAGGATGTCGCGCATGTGGTGAGGCACCATGACGAGGCCGTCGATGATTCGACGCGCTTCCTCCGGCGAGAGCGTCCCGCGTCGTCGACCGAGGTAGACCGCGAGCATCAGCAGCGCGACGAGCTGCGTGGTGAAGCACTTGGTCGACGCGACGCCGATCTCCGGACCGGCGTGCGTGTAGAGCGCGCCGTCGGACGCGCGCGGGATCGCGCTGTCCATCACGTTGGCGACCGCCAAGATGTGCGCGCCCATCGCCTTCGCCGTCTTCACCGCCGCCATCGTGTCGAGCGTCTCGCCGCTCTGGCTCACCGCGACGACGAGATCGCGCGACGTGAAGACGGGGTTACGGTAACGCACCTCGCTGCCGATCTCGACCGTCGAGGGGATGCGCGCGAGCTGCTCGATCCAATAGCGGCCCGCCATCGCGGCGTGCGCGCTCGTGCCGCACGCGACGAAGTAGACGCGATCGATCTTCTTCGCGAGCTCCTCGGTCATCCCGATCTCGGCGCCGACGATGTCTGCATTCTGCACGTCGACGCGCCCGCGCAGCGTGTCTTCGACGGCGCGCGGCTGCTCGTGGATCTCCTTGAGCATGAAGTGCTTGTAGCCGCCCTTTTCGGCCTGGGTGGGCGACCAGTCGATGCGCTTGGACGGGCGCGTGACGGCGGTTCCGTCGAGCTTGGTGATCTCCGCGCCCTTCTTCGTGAGGCGCGCGATCTCGCCGTCCTGCAGGAAGATGACGTCGCGCGTGTGCGCGAGGAGCGCGGGGATGTCGCTCGCGGCGAGCATCTCGTCTTCGCCGATGCCGATGACGAGCGGCGAGTCGGCTTTCGCGACGATGATCTCGTTCGGCTTGTCGCCGCTGACGACGGCGATGGCGTACGCGCCGCGCACTTGCTGGAGCGCCGCGCGCACGGCGTCGACGAGCTCGGGCTTTCCGTTGCGCGACGCTTCGTCGACGAGGTGCGCGACGATCTCGGTGTCGGTGTCGCTCGAGAATCGGACCCCCTTCGCTTCGAGCTCGCGCCGGAGCGCGACGTGGTTCTCGATGATGCCGTTGTGGACGACCGCGATTTTTCCGGCGACGTGCGGGTGCGCGTTGGCTTCGCTCGGACGTCCGTGCGTCGCCCATCGCGTGTGGCCGATGCCCGTCATGCCCGCGAGCGGGCTCTTCTTCAACGCGATGTCGAGGTTCGCGAGCTTGCCGACGGCGCGAACGATTTCGACGCCGCGTCCCGTGTGAACGGCGAGCCCGGCCGAGTCGTACCCGCGGTACTCGAGGCGCCGCAGCCCTTCGACGAGAATCGATGCACAATCTTTCGAGCCGACGTACGCGACGATTCCGCACATGACAGGGAGTTCTCCGTGGTTTTCCGGTGGTTCGGGCGAGAGGGTACGTCAGCCCGAGAAGAACGGAAATCCACGACAGAGATATCGGCCGGGCGCTTCGATCAACGGACCGGATACACGCACGAGCACGCGGTCCCGCCGTTGCACGGTCCGGTTCCGGTGCCGCACGGAACGCCGTTGCAGCAGTCGCCGTCGACTTTGCACGACTGACCGTAGAGCCCGCACGATCCGCCGTCGGAGCCGGGGGGCGGCGTATTCACGTTGCACGTTCCGCGCGTCGAGCCGAGCTGAACGACGCAGTGGTTGCCGTTGCAGCAATCTGCGTCGACCGTGCACGCGCCCGTCGTCGGTATGCACGCGACGCCGCCGTCGGGACCGTTGGGCGCGCAGACGAGCGTGTTGTTCGGGCCGGGCACGCACGGGTTGCCGTTGCAGCAGTCGCCCGTGTACGCGCACGTCTCCGTCGGGTTCTTGCACGCGGCGATCGTGTGGCAGCGCGGCACGCCGACCGGATCGAGTTGGCATGCGCCGGAGTTGCCGGGCGCACCGCAGCAGTCGTTGCGTGACGACGAGATGCTGCACGCGTAGTCCTTGTAGTGGCAAACGTCGCCCTCGGGATTGCATCCCATCGGGTTGCGGCAGATGCCGACGGTCGCGCCCGCGGCGATGTCGCAGACGACGTTGCCGTCACCAGGCACGCCGGATCCCGCGGCGCCGCAGCAGTCGCTGGACTGCCTGCAGAGATCGCCGTTGATGTGGCAACCGTTCGCGGGCTGACAGACTTTGACGCCGGTGTTCCCGTACGGCGCGCAGAGGCGGCTGCAGCACGAGCCGCAGTCGGCGCAGACGACGCCGTCGACGCCGCCGCTGCAGTTGCTCGGTCCTGTCGGCGGAGCGCCGCATGTGCCGAGCGTCGCGCCGCTCGCGATGTTGCACGTTCCGCTGCAACACGAGCTCGCGCTGGTGCACACGTCGCCCGTCTGCACGCAGAACGACGAGTTGAGCGAGCAGCGACCACCCGAGCAGAGCTTCGAGCAGCACACGTCGTTCGTGCTGCACGCGTTGCCGGCGGTCTCGCACGTCGTGTTGAGCGGCGTGCACTTCCCGTTGGCGCACGTGCCTCCGCAGCAGTCACCGTTCGCGGCGCACGCGGTGTTGTCCGAGTTGCAGATCGTGGCGCCGCATTTTCCGCTGGTGCACGAGAGCGCGCAGCAGTCAGTCGCCGTCGTGCACGCCGAGCTCGCGGCGCCGCAAACGCCGACGCTCGCCGTGCACGCCTTCGTCGCGCTGTCGCAAGTCCCCGAGCAACATTCGCTCGCGCTCGCGCACGACTTGCCGAACACGCCGCACCCCGATGCGCCGATCCCGCCTTCGTCGCCTGCGTCTCCACCGGCGTCCGCGTTGGTGCTCCCGCCACAGCTCGGAGCGCTGAAGGCGATGGCGACGAGCGCGAGGCAGGCGAGGACGTAGATCGAAAGACGGTGCGGCATGCGAGGACCTCCGAGCTAACGGATGGGGAAGTTGCAGCGCCCGTTCGTGCAAGGGACGCCGTTGCAGCAGTCGCTCGCCTGCGAGCACAGCTGCCCGAAGAGCGCGCAGGTTCCGGCGTCACCGCTCGTGCCGCTGTCGCCGCTCGTTCCGCCGTCCGGCGACGTGCCGCCGCCGCACGTTCCGCTCGAGCTTCCCGGCGGAAGCACGCAGATGATCCCGGCGCAGCAGTCGGCGGTCGTCGTGCATCCGCCGGTGCGTGGAACGCAGTTGGTTCCGCACACGAACGGCGCGCCGCCGTCGACGTTGTTCGGGACGCACGCGATACCGCAGCAGTCGGCGCTCGACGCGCACGGTTTTCCTTGCAGCGATCCCGCATCGCCGCAGTCGCCGGTGATCGTGCAGCGAGGAATGCCGAGGAGGTCCTGTTTGCAGAGCGCCGGATTCTGTTGAACGGTGCCCGCGCAGCAGCGATCCGTCGCGTTGCACGAGTTCGTCGCGAGCCGGCAGATGTTGCCGGCCGGCGAGCATCGGTTTCCGTTGTCGCAGCGCCCGACGGGATCCGTCGAATTCGCTTTGCTGCAGTGCACGTCGCTGGCCGCACCGCCCGTCGGTGTGCCCGGCGCGCCGCAGCAATCCTTGTCGATTCGGCAAAGCTCACCGGTCGGACGGCAGCCACTCGGCGGCTCGCAGATCTCGACGCCTGTTCCGTACGGCGCGCACGAGCGGCTGCAGCAGCTACCGCCGCACGCCGGGAGGCCGCCGTCGCCCACGCCGCCGTCCGGAGTTGCGCCGCACACCTCACCCGAGACCGTGCAGCCGCCGACGCCGGGCGCGGACGGAACCGCGCAGACGCCGATCGTCATGCCGACGGCCTTGTTGCAAAGACCGCCACAGCACTCCGTGTTCGTCGAGCAGATGTCTCCGGTCTGCGTGCAGAACGACGACTGGCTCGAGCAGCGTCCGTTCGTGCACAGGCTCGAGCAGCAGTCGCTGCCTCGTTGACACGCGTTGCCGGATGTCGAGCATCCGCTGTTGAGCGGCGTGCACGTCCCGGCTGCGTCGGCGCCGCCGCCCCCGCTGCATCGGCCGCCGCAGCAGCTCGCGTTGGACGTGCAAGCCTGGTTGTCCGAGATGCAGAGCGTTGCCCCGCACTTTCCTTGATCGCACACGAAGGTGCAGCACTCGTTGCTCGCTCCGCACGTCGTGCCGGCTTGCTTGCAAACGCCGACGGGGTTCGCGCAGACATGCATCTGGGTGTTGCAGCTCGCGGAGCAGCAGTCTCCGTTGCCGGAGCACGTCTGACCGGTGACGAGACACGCGCTGCCATCGCCGACGCCGCCGTCGCCGACCGTGCGGTCGGTGAGCGCGTCGCCGCCGCCGCCGTCGTCGGATGATGCTTGCGTCGTGTCATCGCCTCCGCAACCGGCGACGCCGGATGCGAGCGGACCAGCGACAGCCACCGCGACCCCGATCATCCACCAACGACGTGTCATAGTGCCTCCGCTCCCCTGGTCCCTTCCGAAAACTGAGCAACGCGCGCGCCATCGCGCCGGGAGCTCTCGCGGGGCCCGATCCAGGGAAAACGTCGCTACAAGCACGCTGGTGAGTGGTCACTGCGATGGCCACGCGCCTTGTCACGCGACCAGTCCGGGAGCGAGGTCGCCTTGCGAGCGCGCCGACGCGCGCGTTACATTTGGCGCGCCCAATGGAAGAACCCAAGCGCATGAGCGGCGGAACGGAGGCGAACCCGCCGGCGCAGGTGCGCGCTTCGAACGCGGTTCCGCGCCTCGCCGCCGTTGCGGGACCGGGCGCGGGGAATGCGCTCGCGCTCACGCGTGCGATGACGACCGTCGGGAGGCACGCCTCGAACGATCTCGCGCTCTCCGATCCGCGCGTGAGCGGCGTGCATCTTCAGATCCTCCGCACGGATCAGCACGTCGTCGTGCGTGACGCGGGGAGCACCAACGGTACGTGGCTCGGGCCGCACCGGGTGACGGAGATCCATCTCGCGATCGGCGGCGAGCTCCGCGTCGGCGACACGACGCTCCGACTCGAGACGGAGACCGACGCCGCGGCGCTGCCTGCAGCCACGCGCGAGTCGTTCGGTCAGCTCGTCGGTCGCACCGCTGTCATGCGCGAGCTCTTCGCCGCGCTTGAGCGGATCGCGCCGAAGTCGCTGAGCGTTCTCGTTCAAGGCGAGACCGGAACGGGAAAAGAGGAAGTCGCGCGCGCGATTCACGCCGCGTCGCCGCGCGCCGCCGGACCGTTCGTCGTCATCGACGCGACCGCGCTGCCCGAGACGCTCGCCGAGTCGCTCCTCTTCGGGCACGAGCGCGGCGCGTTCACCGGCGCGAACGAGCGGCGCGTCGGTCTGTTCGAAGCAGCCGACGGCGGCACGGTCTTCCTCGACGAAATCGGCGAGCTCGCTCCGACGCTCCAAGCAAAGTTCCTCCGCGTGCTCGAGCGCCACGAGATCACCCGCGTCGGCAGCCAGACTCCGCAGAAGATCGACATCCGACTCGTCGCCGCGACGCACCGCGATCTCCGTCTCGAGATCGACGCCGGACGCTTCCGCGACGATCTGTATTTTCGCGTCGCGCAGGTTCGCGTCTCGCTCCCGTCGCTTCGGGATCGCGCGGAGGACATCCCGCTCCTCTGCCAAGCCCTCCTTTCGGCGATCGATCGCACGGCTTCGATCATGATCGACGCCGCGGCGATGCAACACCTCCGCGAGCAGCCGTGGCCCGGCAACGTGCGCGAGCTCCGCAACGTGCTCGCGCGCAGCAGCGCGCTCTCGAGCGGCGGCATCATCACGCGGCACGACGTCGCCGGCGAAGGATCCGGATTCCGCGGCACGCCGGACGAGCGCGCACCGATCGATCTCGCGGCGAAATTCGCCGAGGCGAAGGACAGCGCGATCGATCGCTTCGAGCGCACGTACCTCGCGGCGCTGATGCGAAGGTGCGACGGGAACGTGTCGCGTGCGGCACGCGAGGCCGATCTCGCGCGGCATCATCTGCGCGATCTTCTAAAGAAGCGCGGGCTCTACGGGATATCGTGGCCGGACGTCGACTCCGACTCGTAGCGCTCGCCTTCGCGATCGCGATCGCGGCGACGGTGCCCGATGCACCGGCACGCGCGCAGACGCCGCAAGAGCTCGACGACGCACGCAAGCTCTTCGGCGACGCGCTCGTCGACGAGAAGGAGAAGCGCTTCTCCGACGCGCTCGACAAGTTTCGGCGCGTACAGCGCGTTCGCGACACGATCGCGGTGCGGTATCGGATCGGCGCGTGCCTCGAAGGGATGCGAAAGCTGCGCGACGCATACGTCACCTTCGCGGCGATCGCCGCCGAAACCAAAGCGACGGGCGACGACGTCGAGACCGTGAAGAGCGCGGGAGCGCGGGCGAACGAGATCGACGCGCACGTCCCGCGCCTGACGCTCCGACTCTCGGCACAGACGCCGGGCGTCGAGGTCCGGATCGACGATCAAGTCGTCGCGCCGGGCGCGCTGTCGGGTCCCATCGCGCTCGACCCTGGCGATCACACGGTCGATGCGTCTGGCGGCGGCGGCGCGCCCTTTCACACGCGCATCACGCTCGAGGAACGCGCGCGCGTCGAAATCACGATCCCGATCGGCGCCGCCCCCGCCACCTCCGCATCGGTCAGCCCGCCCGCGCCGTCCGGTTCCGCGCCGGCGACTCCACCCGACGACGGCACGCGCACATGGGGAACCGTCGCGCTCGTCGGAGGCGGCGTGCTCGTCGGCGCGTCCGTGGTCACCTATTTGCTTCGGCATGGCGACATCGCCGACCTCAATCGCAGTTGCCCGGGCGGCGTCTGTCCGTCGTCCCGCGAAATCGATCTGACGTCGACGCGCCACCGCGCGCTCGTCGAAGGACCTCTCGCGATCGGCTTCGGGATCGCAGGCCTGGCCGCCGCCGGCATCGGGCTATACTTGATCGTGTCGTCCCCCGACGCCGCCTCGCCCGCAAGGCGCTCTGTCTCTCTCTCCATCGGCGCCGACGGCGTCGTGCGATTGCGAGGCGCCTTTTGAGCGCGCGCATCGCGTGTGCGCTTCTGGTGCCTTGCCTGATCGGATGCGAATCCGTTCCGGACATCTCGTTCGCGAGCGACGCGGCGGACGACGGTCTCGCTGCAAGCGACGCCGCGAACGATGCCGCGAGCGACGTTGCGAAGAACGACGGAGGCGCGACCCTCACGTGCACCGACGGAGGCGGCGGAGCTCCGCCGGACGGCGGGATCTGCTGCGCCAACGGATGGGCATGCTCCGGCGTCAATTGCAGCATCGCCAACTGCGACTACTGCGCGCTCCACTGCTCTACCGCATTGCCGCTCTGCTGCACGAAGATGGGCGCCTCCAGTCCGCAGTGCAAAGCCTCGAGCGATCGCTGCCCGTAAGCGGCGGCACGCGTTTGGCTTCGTCGTCCTCAGGGCACCGCGCGCTGCGGAGCCCGGGAGTCATTTCGAATGTTACGACTGCGCCTCCGGTCGCTCGCGTTACCAGTCGTGCAGCTTGGCGCCATCATGCTCGCGACCTCAGTCGCGTCGTGCGGCGGTGGTGACGGCACCGACACTAGCGCTGGCGACGGCGGCCTCGGCGACGGCGGGTCCGGCGACGGCACTTCGGGCGACGGAATCGCGCCGGACGGATCCAACTACCGGTGCGACGGCTGCGCCAACTTCCCGCCGATCGGCACGACGCCGTGCGCGCCTTCGGTCCTCGGTCCGCCGACGCTCGTCTATCCGATCGACGGTGTCCTTCTTCCACCGAACATGAACGTCCTCGAAGTGCAGTTCGTGCCGCCGGCCGGCGCGACGCTGTACGAGGTCGACTTCGAAAACGGGATCACCGACGTGCGCGTCGAGACGATGTGCAATCCGGTCCCCGACGTGCGCGGCGGGACGAGCCGTGGCTGCGGCGTGACGCTGCCGCAAGCAGCGTGGAACGACATCGCGAACAAGAACCGCGACGGCGACGGCGTCCACGTCACCGTTCGCGCGACGATCAACGGATCGTGCGTCACGACCTCGCAGCAGACGATCGACATCGCGTTCGCGAAGGAGGATCTCGCGGGCGGAATCTACTACTGGCAAGCGGCGGTCTACGGCGGCGTCGGCGGCAAGACCGGTGGCATCTACAGCCACGACTTCGGCACGTTCGATCCCACGCCAACGCCGTTCTACACGTCCGGCGGGACGGGTACGTGCGTCGGTTGCCACAACGTCTCGCGCGACGGCGCGCGCATGGCGCTCGCGACCGACGATCCCGACGGCGACGACGAATTTGCCGACGTGAAGACGCACGTGATGGACATCGCCACCCGCAGCGTGATCGGCGGCGCGAACATGTCGCCCGGCTTCCAGACGTTCACGCACGATCACGCGAAGATGATCGCGAGCACGTTCAAGGGCGCGGGCGGGATGACGGGCGGCAACAAGGGTTTCGCCATATTCGACGGAAACACCGCGGCGTTTCTCGCGACGGCGGCGATTCCACAGCCCGGAACGCAGCCCGATCTGTCGCGCGACGACAAGACGCTCCTCTATGTCGTGCCGGTCGCGGGGCCTGCGGCGTGCGACATCGCGCCATTTTCGGCGAGGGGCGACCATCACTTCGTCGGAGGCTCGCTCTGGGCGGCGGCGTTCGATCCGACCGCGAACACGATCACCAACGCGCGGCAGCTCCTGCAGGCAGCGAATCGAAACTACTACTACCCGAATCTCTCACCGAACCAGACGTTCGTCGTTCTCAACGACGCACCTCAGCCCGGCAATACGGCCACCGCGAACAACGATGCGTTCTACAATCGAAGCGCGCGCGTAAAGCTCCTCCACTATCCGCCGAACACGGGCGACACGCCGATCGATCTCGCGAAGCTCAACGTCGCAGACGGCCTCACCAACTCGTGGCCGCGATGGAGTCCGTTCGTCACGACGTACAAAGGAAAGAAGCTGTTGTGGGTCACGTTTTCGTCGAACCGCGACTACGGACTTCATCTCGTGAACAAGGGATTCGACAACTGCTATCCGCCGGAAGGGCCGGTATGTAACGATCCGCAGCCGCTGTCGAAGCAGGGCGTTGGCTACGAGAACTGCGCGGCGCCGCAAATCTGGATGGCGGCGATCGTGGTCGACGACGATCGCGCGCTCGACACGGGCGATCGATCGTTCGTCGCGTTCTGGTTGCCATTCCAGGACGTGAAGAGCCACAACCACTCGGCGCAGTGGGTCGAAAAGGTCCAGGCTCCGCCTCCCGCGCAGGACGGCGGCAGTTGCGTGGACATCGGCGGCGCGTGCAATCCCGGCGCTTGCTGCTCGTACGCCGTCTGTTGCGGCAACACCTGTTTGTCGAGTTGCATTCGCTGAGATGTCCAACGTCTGAGAGGAGAGCTTGAAATGGAACGACTCACGCGTCTGCTTTGGGGAAGTGCGTTTGCCGCTGCTGTATTGGTGGCGTGTGGTGGAAGCAACGGCACGACCACCACGGGCGGCACCGGCGGCAGCGCGCTCTGCGGCCCCAACGGCACGAACCAGTGCGGCACCACGAGGCAGTGCGATCCGAACCTCGGCTGCGTCGATTGCACCGCCGATGCAAACTGCCCTGCGTCGGCACACGTTTGTCTCCAAGGATCGTGCGCGGGTTGCCGGACGAACGCCGACTGCAGCGGAACCACACCCGCGTGCTGGGCGTCGGATCACGCGTGCCACGCGGCGTGCGCGAACAACCAAGCATGCCCTGCCAAAGCGCCAATCTGCAACGCGACCACCGGAGCGTGCGTCGGCTGCAACTCCGCGAGCGACTGCCCCGCCACCTCGCACGTGTGCGATCCGGTGGTTTCACTATGTGTAGAGTGCACGACAAATGCGGATTGCCCCGCGGGGAGCCCGCGATGCCTCGTGCGATCCGGACGGTGCGTCTCGTGTCTGTCGGGCGCCGATTGCGGAACGGCGGCGCCCATCTGCGATCCCGACGAATTCCGATGCCGCGCCGGATGCACGTCGGACGCGGGATGCCCGGCGGCGGCGCCTCACTGCAACACGACGACGTCGAGCTGCGTCCAGTGCCTGACCAGCGCGCAGTGCGCGGGGACGGCGACGCCGATCTGCAATGACGGCGGCAAGTGCGTGCAGTGTACAGGTGACAGCAACGGCTGCGCGGCGCCGACCGCGATCTGCAGAGGCGACCGATGCGTTCAATGCAAGAACGACAAGGACTGCCCGGCGGCGACGCCGAAATGCACGAACGACGTTTGCCGCTGAGAGACACCCTGGCCACCGGCTGATAGTGTGAAATCATGGTGGGAGTACGCTCGCTCGGCACGGCACTCGCGAGGTTGCGAACGACTCCACTCGGCCTAGCCGCGCTGCTCGTGACGGCGGCCGAAGGGGTCGCATTCGCCCAGCAGCCGCCCGTCTGCGTTCCCGGCACGCAGGTCTGCGCGCAAGGCAACGGGAATGGCGGCGTGCAGGGTGGTGGTTCGGTCAAGGGACAGGTCGGACCGAACGGCGTGAGCGGAGACGCGAGCGCGAATGGAAACGCGAACGGCAACGCCGAAGGACAAGGGCAAGGCGGCGGTGGAGGCGGCGGCCACCACCACAGGCGATCGTCCTCCGGGCCAACTCGCTACGGGACGGGCGTGACCTTCTGCGGGACGTTCAAAGCAGGCGTGCTCTCCGGATACAAAGTCGGCCCGTGCTTCGCAGTGTCGTTCCGCACGGAGCGCCTCTTCTTCGAAATCGAGACGCAGCTCTTGTTCGGTGGAACACGCCATTCGATCGACTGGGTGTTTCCCATGTCGTTCGTAATCCCGCTCACGTCGGAGCGGAGCATGTTCGAGGGATTGCAGCTGCGCGCCGGCGGGTCTCCCGTCGGTGTCACGTGGGCGAAGACAGAGGACGGCGGGAACTATCTCCGGTTCGGATTGCACGCGGGGCTCACCTACGAGCTCTTGCTGGGCAGCGCCGTCGCGTGGCGCGTTCTCGACGCGCGCGCGTTCCTCGACTTCGGAACGCGGCGACAAGTCGATCGCCTCGGGAACTTCCTCGACTTCGGCGGGCAACTCAGCACGGGAATCGTGTTCTGAGCCTGCGGCTGCGGCGTCGCGTCGCACGACAGCGTCAGGCCGCTTTCGGGGATGGTGCACGTGCGTCCCGCCTGGGCGACGCCGACTCGTTTCACTGGAGCGATCCGCTCGTTCTCGGAGGACGAACGTTCGTGCCGTGCGAATCGAACGTTCTTTCATCGAGCGATGAACGTTGGTGCCGGCGCTACGAAGCTTGCGCGCGCGCGTGCTCTCACTCCGCCCGGCGGGCGACGCGTGACCGCCTGCGCGCGTGCATGGCTTCCCAATGGCCGGTCTCGATCTACCGCTTCGACGTCCGGCGCTGATCGGTGCACACTCCACCTGGGATGCGAGCGCGCGTGAAGGATCTCGTTTTGTCGTCATGTCTTGCAACCGCAGTTGCGTGCACGCACAACTTCGATTCTTTCACGATCGAGGATGGTGGCCACGACGGCGGAGCGAGCGCAGACGGCATGTCCTCGGACGGCGCGCCCACCGATGCGTCGGTGGCGACCGATGCATCGGTCGACGGCGCGAAGGACTCGGCGATCGACGCGGCCGCGGACAGCGCATGCACTCCGTCGGCGTCGTGCATCAGCGCAGCGACGACGTGCGGCATGGGCTGCGGCTCGACGTTGCAGACATGCCAGGGCATGTGCCAGCAGGGCGGCCAAGGCAATCAGTGTCGTCAGACCTGCAAGAACCAAGAAGCCACGTGCCGCAGCGGGTGCGCTTCGACGTGCACGGCATGCACGCAGGCGGCCGGCTGCACGGCCATGAGCGGATGCACGACCGCCTCCCAGATGTGACTCGTGCGCCACGGGGCTCTGCGTGGAAGCGGAGTCGGGCGCGCGAGGAATTCGCCTAGGTTCCTCGGTCTACGGGATCGCGCTCATGCAGGCTTGCGGCGCGGCGCACCCGGCGTTGCCCGTGCGTCGGACGCACCGGCGCTTCGCTGCGGCTGGTGAAGAAGAGGTAACCGGCGACTCCGAGCCCGACCGCGCCGAGCGCGAATCCAACGTCCGCGATCAACGCTGCGCTCTTCGCGTCCTGAAAGGCGGAGAGCCCGGTCTGGTCACACGCCGCGCCCGCGCAATGCGCGCTGCTCGTGCTCCGATCGCGGAGCGCCTTCACGCCGAAGAAACCGCCGACGCCGAGCGCGACGACGCCGGCTCCACCCGCGACCCATGCGAGCGTGCGTCGATTCGACGACGGCGGTGGCGTCTCGAGGCGTGTCGGATCGACGTGCGTCGGCTCGACGCGTTTCGGTTCGGCGGGCGACGCCGCGACAACGGGCTGTCCCGCTCGAAGCCTTCGCGCAAAAAGCGCGCTGTGATCGACGCGTCGCGCGCGTGGCGTGGGTCGAGGAGCTTCTACGCGCCGCGCATCCCGTTGCGATGCGTCGCTGCGTACACCGCGGCCATGCCTCCTTGCCCGATCAAGGCGTCGAGGCGCCACTTGCCTCGAAGCGTCTGCCCGATGCGCGACGTCGGCTCTTCCGCGGTGGTTTCCAGGTTCTTTTCCACGGTACGGAGCACTACTTTTCACACCTCGTCCACCACCGCAAGGCGCATCCCAGCTCGAGGCGCGATGCGAGACTGGTTTGGGATTAGCGGCGTCCACCCGCGGGGCGTTCAGCGCACGACGCCGACCGTCTTGCATCCGAATGCGAGAGACAGCTTCCCCTGACGGTCGCCTGCCACCGAATTGCACGTCGCCGAGCAGAGCTCGACCTTCGTCGGCGATGTGGCGTTGTCGTAGTGCCATCCGACGCCGCCCGTGCAGTCGCGGTTGTACGTGAGCACGTTCTGCGTGCCGCCGCCGTTCGTGTAGACGACGTTGACCGCGTTCGCGTCGATCGTCTTTCCGCTTGGCGGAGGCGGCAGCGCGAATTCGCACGAGAGGGTCTCCGCGCGAATCTTGTCGAGCGCGTTCTCGAAGATCGCCTTCGTCATCGAGGGATCTGCGACCGACACCATGATCGCTTGCCCTGTTCCCCCCGCGCTCGCGATCGCATTCAAGTTCGTGAGATCGGGCCCGATGCCGATGACATACGTCGGAATCGCCGGCGTCGCGTGCGCAGCCGACTGCGCCGCCGCCGCAATGTGCGGAATGTCGTTGTTCGCGCATCCCGGAGTGAACTGGCCATTGATGCCAAAGCCGGGATCTCCGTCGGTGACGAGGACGACGACGGTCTTCTCCGTCGCGTGCTGTGCCGCGACCGTCTTCGCGTACGTGATCGCGCCGCTCAACGCGGGCAGGGTCGGCGTCCCACCGTTCGGCTTCGTCGCGTCGATCGCCGCGAGGATCGACGACGCGCTCGCGAGCGGCGTGAGCGGCACGACCGGCGTCGCGTAGGCGTACCCGCACACCGACGCGAGATCGCCACCCTGTGGAAAGAACGCGAGCGACGCCGCGATCCCGACCGAATTCGGATCCGCGAAGAACGCCTTCATCCCGGTCGTCACCGGCTCCCACTTCAACGACGGATCGAATCCTCCCGCCGGATCGCCCATGCTCCCGGAGCGATCGAACATCACGACGAGGTTCACCGGCGCGAGCGTGGCACTCGCGAGCGATGTCACGCACGCCGCGCTCGTGCCGCTCGGGCCGCCGTCGCCTGTGATGTCGCCGATCGGATTCTCGGGACCGGTCGCGCCACCCGCGTCAGCCGCCGAACCGGCGAACTGGGATCCGTCGACGCCGGAGCACGCGATGACCGACGCAGCGAACGGGAGCGACGCGAGAACGGTGAGCACGATCGACTTCGACGACATGACTTCCTCCTTACGAAGACTGTGACTGCACGGGTGCCGACGAGATCAAGGCTGAAGCGAGACCCACGGCGGCATCGCCGGCGACGAGAACGGATGTCCGTTGTTCGGCGGATGAAGTTGGATGTTCCCGCCGGCGAGGTTGCCTGATGTCTGATAGACAATCGGCCCCGACTGATTCACGCCGACGTATTTGCGAATCGTGATTTGGTAGAAGTCCGCGCGTCCGGGCTCACCGTGATCTTCGGCGACGACGTCGAACCAATAGCCGTCATTCCACGCGCCGCCGGCCATCCATCGCCCAGGCCCGCCGTAGTAGACCTGATTGAGATCGAACTTGTGCTGCGGGCCGTTCGGATGTCCCGGCCCCGCGCCTGCGACCTTGCGGCAATACAGATACGCGACTTGTCCGTGCATCGCGTCACCGGTGCCGTGATCTTGGTGCTCCCATTCGCCGCGCACGACGCCGCTCTTCATCGGCATGCCATTGCCGCCGAACGTGTCTTTGCCATCGTTGTCGATGACGAAGCCTCCGCCGGTCACCCAGCATCCGCCCGACGACGGAGGTGTGCAGTCTTCGGTCGTGCCGTCGGGGACGCACGCGCCGCACGGCGCGGGGTGCGATCCGGGATCGCACTTCGGCGGTTTGTGGCAGTTGATGGTTCCGTTTTGCTTGTCGCACTCCCACGGCGGCGGCGGCGGCCCGTCGTGCGTTCCGCCGTCGCCGTTGGAGCCCGGAGGAACGCCCGGCACGCCGCTGTCGTTCCCTTGACCCGGCGGAATGGGTGGTCCTCCTCCTCCGTCTTTGTTCTGACCGGGCGGGCCGCCGCAGCCGCTGCCGTGGCAGACGCCGCTGTCGGCGCCGGTGCCTCCGCCCGAGTCGCCGCCAGTGCTCGCGTCGGGCGTGCCGTCGCTCGTTCCTCCGCCCGAGTCGCCGCCGCTGCTCGTGCCGCCATCCGCGATGCCCGTGTCGGGATTGAAGTCGCCGGTGCCTCCGTCGCTTCCGGTACCCGCGTCGACGTCGGGAGGCGGGCACTCCGGATTGTAGTCGCCGTAGAGGTTGCACGTGTACGGGCCGTCACCTAGCGCATTCGCATTCTGCGCGGTGCACTCGACGGTCGCGCCGTTCGGCACGCCGACGTCGGAGCACGTCCACGCGAGAGATTTCTTGTCGCTGCTCGAGCACGCGTACGCCGACGACATGGCAGCGAGAGCGATGAGTCCGATCGGGATCGAGTGACGGCGCATTGGGAATCTCCTTGCGGAGACCTCCCAGTGCAGACGTGATGCCGCGCCCGAAATGGCCTCTGGTCACGAAAGCGACCAGCGCGATCCGATGCGCTTTTCTACACAATGGACAGTCTCGTTGCCTGGGAAACGACGCACCACGTGATGAGTCCGTTTGGCAGCAACGATCTGCGCCAGGACTCGTGCTCTACTCGATGATGTGCCGTCCGTGCGTTCGCTCCTCGTGATAGCGCCGCTCTTGGCGACGCTGCATTGCTCGTTGCTCGCGCCGTCGGACGCCGAGCTGACGAAAGGAAACGCCGACGCCGGCGACGCGAGCCACGCGACCGACGGCGCGACCGATTCGGCGGCGGACAGCGCCACGACGTGCGGCGCGACGTGTCCGGGATGCAACGCGGGCACGTGTGCGTCGTGCAACCTGAACGGCGCGCGCTGCACGACCAAGAGCCAATGCTGCAGCGGCGATTGTACGAACGGCACGTGCGGGCTCGCGCAGTGCGCCGCCACCGGCGCCGCGTGCACGATCGAACCGGACTGCTGCAAGGGCACGTGCGTCGGAGGATCGTGCGGCACATGCCATACGACGGGACAAAACTGCGGCGGCGACACCGAGTGCTGCAGCCTCAACTGCACTACCGGAAAGTGCGCGGGGTGTCTCGCCGTCGGCGACAGCTGCGCCGCCCAGTCGGAGCGTTGCTGCACCGGAAATTGCGTCGGTCCGGGCGTCGGCAACAGCCGCTGCCAGTAGCGCGCCGCTAGTCGGTCGCTTCAGAAGCGCGCCGCAGCACCCACCGTCGCGCCCGCGAGCTGCGGCGCGATCGTCAGCCACCACCCGGTCGTTTGCGGAGGCGCCGCCGGCTTCGACGAGAGCGCGAAGTAGAGCGCGCCACCGGTCGCCGCGAGCGCGACGAGCAGCGACACGTCCGCGATGACGTAGTCGCGGCGAAGCGAGCTGATCTGATCCTGGCTGCACGTCGGCGAGCACGACTGCACACCGCGACCGGCGAGCCCGAACGCAGCGAACGAAGCGAGCCCGACGACGGCGACGCCACCAAGTACATACGTCGCGACGGGGATCGCGCGGCCCGCCGGGGGCGCTTCGACCTTCGGTGGCGGCGTCGAAAAGTCCGCGACGAGTGGTTGGTTCTTCTGCCCGTCGGTCGCAAGGATGTGAACGGCGATCACTTTGGAGCCGTGCTCGTACCGAACGTCGTGCGGCCCAGGATCGACGGCGATGGCGCGACCGTCGAGGCGCTCGACGACGAGCTGGCCGTCGATCGAGACCCGGACCGCGTCGGTCGCGTTGCCCGCCTGATCCTTCGCGCTGATCGTGATCGTCGGCGTGTCTCGCTCGACGTCTTCCATCCACTTCGTGCACTCGGTGCGCACGAACTCCGGGCATGCGGCGTCCATGCAGATCGCGAGCTCTGCGCGCGTCGCGCGAAGCTTGCCCGCTTTCTTCAGCCGCTGCGCCGACTCGTACGACGAGAGGCACGCCTCTTTCTTGTCGGCCGCAGGCGCGATGCTCTGCATGGTCGCGGCGAGTGCACACGCGATTGCGAGCGCGCCGGATCGCGCGAGCACGGTCTTCATCGCGCGATGGTAGCGGAGCGCGCGCTCAGAAACATTGGCGTTTGGGCACCTTCACGCCTTGGCCGTCGATCGTGTAAGGCGGGTTGCAGTCTGCGCGCGAGGGCGGTGGCGGGCGCGCGGGCTGTGGAGGCGTCCGCATCGTCGCTGTCGAACGAGGTGCGGGCGAGGTCGCGACCGGAGGCGGCGCGACGGACGTGGGCGGCGGCGCGATCGCGGAGTCGGCGATCATGGGAGCGGACGGCGGCGGCATCGACGATGGCGTCGGCACCGCGCTCGCCGCAACGGTCGCGGAGATGACGGCTTGCGACGGCGGGTCGCGCGATCCGGCGCACGTCACGGCTCCCGCGACCGCGAAAATTACGAGCAAGCCTAGCGCCGCGACGACAGCGACGCGACGCGACGCCCAACGCGGGACGGGAAGCTTCGGGTCCTCGTCGATCGATGGCGTCGCCGATGCGACGACGGGAACGCCCGGCGGCGGCGGCAGCACGACGAGCGGCGCGAGGAGCGACACGGCTTCCGTCGACGCCTTCGCCAGCGACGGTGGCGCGATCGTCGTCGCCGACGACGCGCGCAGGTGCGCGGAGTCGAGATGCTTCGGGAGGCCGCGCGGATAATCGGAGGTGGTCTGCGGTTTCGGGAGCGTCGTACCTTCGATCTCGGCGAGCGTGATCGCGCGACTCCGTAGCTGATCGTCCGCGACGATCGCAGCCCACTCGCCGATCTCTCGCGTCGTCGCGGTCGGCCCGGTCGCTTCGAGCGCGAGCGCCATCTCGTGAGCCGACGCGTATCGATTGGCGGGGTCGCGCGCCAACCCCTTCAACGCAATCGCGTCGAGCGCCGGCGTCACCTCAGGACACTTGCTGCTCGGCGGCGCATGCATCTGCGACATCACGAGCGTCGCTATTTGAAACGTATCCGCCGGAGGAAAGAGCCGTTCGCCCGCGAGCCCTTCCCACAGCATCACCGCCGCGGCGTAGACGTCCGCGCGCCGATCGACGTCGCTCCCGGCGAGCTGCTCGGGCGCCATGTACGGGATCTTCCCCTTCAGTTGACCGTCGCGCGTCGCCTCGTGCACTCGCATCGTCGCCTTCGCGATGCCGAAGTCGAGCACGCGCGCGACGCCATCGACGCCGACGAGCACGTTCTGCGGTGACACGTCACGGTGCACGAGATAGAGCGGATCGCCGCGCTCGCTCCGCGCTTCGTGCGCCGCGTGGAGCCCGTAGAGCACGCCGGTCACGATGCCGTTGACGATGCGCGGCGGCACGGCGATGCCTTTGAGCTTCGCGGCTGTCAGGAGCTTTTGAAGCGACTCGCCGTGCACGTAATCCATTACGAGGAACAGCTCGCCGTCGGCCGCGACCACGTCGAGCACCGAGACGACGTGCGGATGCTGGATCCTCGCCGCCATTCGCGCTTCGTCGAGGAACATCGCGACGAACTCTGGATTGCGTGCAAACGCCGGATGCAGCCGCTTGATCGCGACGGTGCGCGCGAACCCTGCCGGGCCGCGTAGGCGCGCGAGGTGCACCGTCGCCATGCCGCCGTGCGCGACCTCGTGGAAGAGTACGTACCGCCCGATGGTGCGCGCGGGCTCTTTGTCGGCAGAAGCGCGCATCATTGCGAATCTATCATGCGCATGCACGCATCGCCCGGGCCGCTCCTGACTGCCGCAGAAGCGCGCTCGCGTCGCGTGAAACATCGCTTCGACGTGGACGCTCGACTTGCCAGTCGGCTCGTCGTCGATCAGCAAGACACGCGCGTTTCCTGCGATACAACGCCGCGCGCCGCGCCCGCCGCCTGTCGATGCCAGGAAGCCGGCGCCGCACTCGGAACGAGCTCGGCCACCCGGTCACCGGACCGATCAGCCGGACGCTGGACTGACCGCATCCGGTCCTTCGACGCCGCGAAACACGCCGCCGTCCGCGATCACGCGAGCGGCATCGTGTGTGCTTTCGAGGACCGATCATGATCCGATTCTTTGCGACCAGCGTCGTTGCGGCGACGAGCGTCATCATCGTTGCGTGCTCCAGCAGCACCACCAGCAACTCACCGCCGGCACAGCAAACCGGGAGCGCGTGCACGACCGCCGCCACGTGCTACCCGGGGATCGACGCGGGGGCGCTGCACGGCCAGGTCGAGTGCCTCACGCAGCTCCAGAATGGATACTGCTCGCATCGGTGCACGCAGGACTCGGACTGCTGCGCCGTTCCGGGTGAGTGCAGTACCGGCGTCGTCGAAGTGTGCGCGCCGCTTCAGTCGGCGCCGCAGACGTATTGTTTCTTGAGCTGCGAGAGCGCGAACATTCCGGCGGACGGAGGCACGACCGATCCGAACGCGTTCTGCCAAAAGTACGCGAACCCGTCCTTCACGTGCCGGTCGACCGGCGGCGGCGCGAACAACAGGAAATTCTGCGGACCGTGACGAATGTCGTCGCCACTGCGCCGAAGGTTCGTTGGATCCGCGAGTGGATCGAAGAGGGGCGGACTACCTACCGGGTCGGGCGTAGCGGCGACGAGCTCGTCGCGGAGTGGCCCGGCTTCGGTGCCCTCCACGCGAGCCGCCTCGGAGACCGCGCGGATTTCTTGGCCGCCGACGGCGCCGATCCGATCGACGTCGAAAGGTTTCGTCGAGGGCTCATCAACGCGCTGCTCCGTCACACGCGAGGCGAGGTCACACTCCACGGCGCGTGCTTCGCCCGCGGCGATCGCGCGGTCGTGTGCGTGGGCCAGAGCGGCGCGGGGAAGTCGTCGCTCGTCGCCGAAGCGTGCCGACGTCCGGGCATCGCGCTCGTCGGTGACGACACCGCAGCGCTGACGCTCGACGGCTCGCACGTGATCGTCTCGCCCACCGAGGATTTCTCCTGGCTGACCGGCGAGGCGCTGCGGCGCGCCGGAAGCGACGCCGATCCGTCGCTCAAGGTCTCCGTGCCCACCGAGCGGCGGGCCGTCGGCTCCGCCCGCATCGTCGCGATCGTCCAGCTCGAGTTCTCGGACGAAGCCCACGCGCCAACGCTTCGATCGCTGCCTGGCGTCGAAGCATTCGAGAGCCTCTCGCGCTCGCTCTTTCGATTCGTGCTCGACGAGCCGCAGACGCAGCTCGACGATTTCGAACGCCTCGAGCGCATCGCGCGCAGCATCCGGATCCACGAGCTTCGCCGACCGAGATCGATGACAATGATGTCCGACGGCGTCGACCGCGTGGTCGCGCTCTTGGAGACGGACGCATGACGATCGGCGGCGATGCACGGTTCGAGCAAGCGCCGGGCGCGCACGCGCGCCGCTTCGAGGACGAGCTCGTCATCCTCGATCTCGCGGGGGGCCAATATTATGGGCTCGACGAGATCGGCGCTGCGATTTGGGAGCGACTCTCCGCCGGCCGATCACCTGCCGAGATCGCCCACGAGATCGCCGACGAGTACGACGCCCCGCGCGATCGAGTCGAAGCGGACGTGCGGGCGCTCGCTCAAGAAATGGTCACGCGAGGTTTGCTCATCGCGCGTGCTTCTTGATTTGCTCTGCGACGAAGACTGCGGCGTCCTTGCGACGAGGAAAGAGTCCCGGGCGCATCGTCGCGATCTCGTCGACGATCGCCGCGACGGCGTGCTCGCCGTCGAAGAGCGCGAGCACCTCGAGCTCGGCGTCGGCCCACTCCGTCCGCTGCGGCGAGTGCGTCGGCGCGAGCTTGGCGACGTCGCCGCGGCTCACGAGCTCCGCGTCGAAACTCGACGCCGACAGCTTCGCCCGCGTCTCTCCCGCGGCGCTCCGCACGGTCACCCGCCAGCCGATCATGGTCTCGTCCTGAAGAATGTTCACGTGCGCGTGGATGCGGTCGCCCTCTACGACGCGTATCGGGCGCTCGACGGGCAAGAGCTTGTTCGCGCGTCGGATGCGCTCCTTCGCGAGTGGCGAGTTCGTCATCGTTACGCCGCCCGCGAGCTCGGCGTCGAACCATCCGACGATTCCGTGTAGCTCACCGCTACGCTCGACGACGAACGTCGCGTCGAGCGTGAGCGCGTTCTCTCCGCCGATCACGTCGATGGTCGCGCACGCGGCGGGCGCGGCGAGAAGCTGATCGGCCCGAGCGTCGATCGGCCGTGGCGTCGCGGAGCTCCACCGGCGCGCCGGGGCGAAGTCGAAGCCTCCCGGCATCGCGCCCCATCGTTCGATCGCGTCGTAGTCGACTGCGCATTCGATCGGCGCCATCCACAGTTCGACGCGAGCAGGCACGAAGACGCCCGTCGGCGCGAGAAGCCGCGCCTGCACGTCGCGCGCGAATGCGTGGAGCCCACCTTCGAACCCGAAGGGGCCGATCTGATCGGCGATCGCGACGTCGACTTTTTCGGGGAGCGAGACACGAGTCGACAACCCGCGAACGAACGTCACGCGATCGGCGAAGCCATTGGCGCGGCACACCTCGCGTGCGAGCTCGAGGATCGGACCTTCGTCGACGGCGTAAACGCGGGCAGCCCCCGCGCGGCACGCGAGTAGGCTGACGATCCCGGTGCCGGTCCCGAGATCGAGGACGACGTGCCCCGGCCGCACGACCGATTCGATCGCGCGGGTCAGCGCCGACACGCGCACCGCGTCGTGCACGTAGCCCGCGTGCTCCTGAACGTGGCGCGAGCTCACGTCGGCCGCTAGAGCATCGCCATTCCCGACTTGCCGTCGGGGTGGATGACGGTGCCGCCACCCGCGGTGAGCTCAGCGACGCTCCCGAGCGCGCGAAGGATCGGCGTCCCGTACTTCTTCTTCACGTTGGCACCATGCGGCTGCGGCGCCTGTTCTCTCGGCGGGTCACTCGGCATTCGATCGATCAGTATACGCGAGCGAACGCCTCGACGCCCAGGAGCATCGAGAGCGGCCATGCGTAGCGAGCGTGGACCGCGGCGGCTTCCCTTGCGCGAGCCTCATCGACGAATCCAGCTTCCGCGAGTCGAAGGGAACGGAACCCGCGCTCGCCTCCGTGCTCCTCGAAGGCCTGAGCGAAAACGCTCGAGAAATCGACCTTCGACGTGCGTGTGCGCACGAGCTCGGGAAGCGTGCCGCGGAGCGCGCGGCGCAGCACGGCCTTCGTCTCGTCGCGTCGTCGCAGCTCGGCCGTTGGCATCGCGAGGGCGAGCTCGATGAGCCGTCGATCTTCGAACGGGTAGCGCGGCTCGATTCCGTACGACGCGCTCTCGCGTTCTTCGATTTCGAGCGCATGCGTCTGCCACGGGTCCATTCCGCACTCGTACGTCGCTCGTTGCCCGATCGTCGCGAGGTTGGGCACGACCGGGCGACGGCGCAAACGCTCGGCGAGATCGATCCGCCGCGCGAAGGCGGGCACGATCCAGGGAGGGAGAGCGACCCTCGTGCGGGAACGCCAACCGGGTGCGATCGATCGAATCGCGCGGGAGGCGACGAAACGTGCGTAGGCTCCGAGCGACGCGCGCGGCGCCCCTCCGAGCCAATCGTCGCCGCCGACTCCGCTCAAGCAAACGCTGAATCCGAGATCGCGCGCATGCTCGAGCAACGGAATCGCCATCAAGCCGTTCGGGTGGCCGGGAAAATCGCGGTAGCGTTGCGCGCGCTCGGCGTACTCGATCGCGCGCGTCGGCCGCGCGACGATTCGGTGCGAGGGGAGCGCGCAGACGCGCTCGACCGCGGCGATGTACTCGCTCTCGTCGCAGGGGAGTCCAGGGAACACGAGCGAGAACGTCTCCGCGTGCACGCCGACGTCGCTCGCGACGCCCGCCGCCAACGCGACGATCGACGAAGAGTCGAGCCCGCCGCTCAGTTCGATCGCCGCGCGCTCGACGCCGCGCAGGCGGCACCTCACGGCGTCGGTGAGCACCTCGCGAAGGCGCTCCGCGTTCTCGGCCGGACGCGCGAGCGGTCGCACCGGCGTCGCGTCCCAGTAGCGCCGAAGTCGCGCGCCGCTCGCGCGGACGACGAGGCTGTGCGCCGGCGGAAGCCGCCGAATCGCCCGATGAAGCGTCTGCTCTTTGCTCGTCACCGCGCAGGCCAAGTGCTCGCCGATCATTTCCTCGTCGAGATCGCGCGGGATCGACTCGTCGACGAGGAGCTGGCGCACTTCCGATCCGGCGAAGAACGTGTCGCCGACGATCGCATAGAAGAACGGTCTCACTCCGACGACGTCGCGTGCGCAGAAGAGCTGGCGAGCGCGCGCGTCCCAAAGGACGAACGCGAAGTCGCCGAGGAGGCGCTCGACGCACGCTTCGCCCCATCGCTCGTACGCGAGTAAAACGAGCTCGGAGTGCGGCGCGTTGCGCGCGCGCGGTTCGAGGAGCTCGCGCAGCTCCCCATCGTTGTCGAGTCGCCCGTCCCACGCAATCCACGCGCTCTGATCCCGCGTCGCGATCGGATTGGCTGACGCCGCGCGCGCTTGAGCGAGAGCGGCGAGCGCGATCGGACCTCCGACGTGAAGGTCAACGAGCTCGCCGCGATGTGCGACGGCGTCGGTCATCGCCCTCAACCTCCGTACGTCCGACGCGCGACCGTCGAGGTGGAGGATCGCCGCCAGACCGCTCATCGACTGCCCCTTAATCGTCGCGGTCGAGCGGTCGTTATCATGCGTATGCGCAACCTGAACAGACAGTGGCTCGCCATCATCGGGCTCGTCGTTTCGGCGTGTGGCGGAGCCGCCGAGGATAGCGCGAACCGTGCACCTGCATCGGCGCCCGAGCGGCCCGCGGTCGCGCGCCTTCCCCGCGTCGGCGCGGGCCAGACGAATGTCTGGCGTGGTCCGCCGGATCGACCGCACCTCACGTCGCCCGACGACGGGACGCCGAGCGCCGGTCCCTCCGTAAGCAGCAACTGGTCGCGCGCCCTCGGCAGCGCTGGTGACGATTTCATCGCGGCCATCGCCGTCGACGCGAGCGGCACGAGCTACGTCGCGGGCTCGCTGGCGGCAACCGTCGACCTCGGTTGCGGTGCGATGTCGCCGACGGGAAGCCTCGACGCGTTCGTCGTCGCCTATGATTCCGGAGGAGCCTGTCTGTGGTCACGCCACTTCGGCGGAACCTCCGAGCAGTGGTCGACGTCGCTCGTGCTCGACGGCGCGGGCCACATCCTCGTGAGCGGCGTCTTTTCCGGGACGACGGACTTCGGCCTCGGCGCGCTCGCGAGCGCCGGCGGCTACGACGGCTTCATCGTGCGCTTGTCGACGTCCGCGGGCGATCCCAGTTGGGCCCGGGCGATCGGCGGCGCAGGCGACGACTCGCCTTCCAGCGTCGCGCTCGCTGCGGGCGACGTCATCGTCGCGGGCAACTTCCACGGCACCGCGAACGTCGGCGGCCCCGACCTCGTGAGCGCCGGCGGCTCGGACGCTTTCCTCGCGCGATACTCCGCGACCGACGGCGCCCACGTCTGGTCTCTCCGACAAGGCGGAGCGGGCTACGACGCGTTCAACTCGGTAGCGACGCTCGACTCGACCGTCGTCGTCAGCGGGACGTTCGTAGGGACGTCCAACTTCGGCGGGAGCGACCTGATCAGCGCAGGCTCGTACGACGGCGTTCTCGCGGCGTACACGTTCGCGGGCGCTCACTCGTGGTCGCATCGTTTCGGCGGGACCGGAAACGACGGCGCGATGTCGGCGATCGCGACACCGGACGGGGCCATCGCACTCTCGGCGTGGTTCTCCGGAACGGTCGATTTCTCCGATGGCACCGGGACGGCCCTCGCGGCGACCGGCAGCTTCGCGGCCGCGGTCGTTCGCTACACCAGCTCCGGAGTCTTCACGTGGTCGACGAAGATCGACGCGACCGGCCTCGTCTACGCGCCGGGCATCGTCGCCGACGCGAACGGAAACATCGTCGTCACCGGCTCGTTCGAAGGGACGGCGACGCTGCCGCTGATCGGTGCGATCGCTGCGTCCGGCGCGGACGATTCGTTCATCGCGAGGTTCGACGCGACCGGTGTGGGGACGTGGGCAACGACGCTCGCAGGCTCGGGTTCATCCGAAGGAATCGCGATCGCGTCCCCGTCAGCAAACCGGGTGATCGTCGGCGGCTACTTCGACACGTCGATCGATCTCGGCGGCGGTTCGGTCACGTCTGCGGGCGGCACCGACTTCTGGCTTAAGGCTACCGCCACGCAGTAAAGCCGCGGATCCGTCGACTAAAGCGAGACGCCCCGTTTCGTGGGATGATGAGGGGTGGCGCGCGCCCGCATGAACGCAGCATCGACGCCGCTCGCTCCGGGCTTCGTGCTCGCCGGACGCGTTCGCCTCGTTCGTCCGATCGCGGCGGGCGGCATGGGCGAGGTGTGGGTCGCGATCAACGAAGCCACCGGCGCGGAGATCGCCGCGAAGATCTGGCGCCCGGCCGGCGACGTCACGGCGACCCGCGAACGCTTCACGCACGAAGCGCAGCTCGGCGCGAAGCTCGCTCATCGGAACATCGTCCGCATCTTCGATCTGATCGCGGAGAGCGACGGAACGCTCGTCCTCCTCATGGAGCTGCTGCGCGGCGAGACGCTCGAGCAGCGGCTCGCTTCGGCGGGACCGATGCCGCCGCGTGAGGCGATCGCGTCCATGCTGCCGATCCTCTCCGCCCTCCAGCACGCGCACGCGATGGGCGTCGTCCACCGCGACGTCAAACCGGCGAACATCTTCTTCGCGGTCGATCCCGACGGCACCGCGACTCCGAAGCTCCTCGACTTCGGGATCGCGAAGATCCCCGCCGCCGGCAACCACACGGTCGACGGCCACGTGCTCGGGACGCCGCGCTACATGTCGCCGGAGCACATTCGCGGAAAGGTCGACCTGGACGGAAGGAGCGATCTCTTCTCCGTCGCCTCGGTCCTCTTCGAGATGCTGACCGGTCGCCCGGCGTTCGGCGGCGCGACACCGGGCGCAATCCTCGCGTCGGTGCTCGAGCTCGAGATCGATCCCGATCCGAGCATCGAGCCGCGATTGTGGACGGAGATCGCGCGCGCTCTGGCGAAGCGACCGTACGAGCGGCACCGGTCGGCGCAGGAGCTCGCGGCGGCGTTGTGCGCGGCGATCGGCGCTACGGAGGCGGAGCTCGCGACGGCGCTTCCGAAGATGAAGCAGCCACCGGTCGGGGCGACGATGGATCCGTCGTTCGATCTCGCGTCGGAGGTTCCGTCGCGATCGAACGAGCGGAACACGGTGCGCACGCGGCGACGTCAGTACGCGACGTGGCTCGTCGTGGCGTCGTGCGCGATCGCGATCGCGGTGGCCGTCGTGGCAACGAGCTTCCGACGCTCCGACGATCCGACGTCACGTCGTGCAGCCAGCGCGACGAACGCCGCGCCGAGCGAGACGGTGTCAGCGCCCACCGCGACGACGGTGCCATCGATCGCGCCCGCCACGACGACACCGCTCGCCGACGCGCCCACCGCATCGTCGCCTGCTCGCCCCCCGACACGGACGCCGCCGGTACCGATCCGACCACGCGCCGCACCGTCCGCAGGGCCACGCCCCGTTGCGACGACGCCCGGCTTCTGATCAACTTTCACCGCGTGATGTCGGTGCCCGGCGGCGGCGTGCCCTTGTCGCAAACGAGCAGCCCCGTCGACGTCCAATGACAGATCGGCTTCGGCTTTCCCTTCGGCGGCCCCTTCGGACACGCGCCGGTCTGCGGATACGCGCTCACGGCTTCGGTGAACACCGCGCCGCACGTCGTGCCGTCGCTGTCCGACGCGCACACGTAGAAGTTGTCGGTCATGAGCGGGGAGCTCGGGCTGTACTTCGTCGTCGCGAAGTCGACCCACTCGCCGGTCTTCGTCTGCCGGTAGACCTGCGCGTCGCCGAGCCAGTTGCTACACGTGACGTACGACGAGCTCGAGTTGCAGTCCCAATACACTTTGCAGATCGGCGCAGGCGGCGCCTCGTTTCGTTGCGATTGGTACGAGATCATCGCGTTCGAGATCGTCTCGGTGCTCCCCATCACCGTCCACGTCCACGTGCTCGGCGACGAGAAGAGACCGCCGTTCGCGTACGCCGTGAGAAGCTGGTTCCACGCGCCGTCGATCGAGATCTTCTGCGCGCCGAGCAAGCTCTTCGCGTTGCTCGCCACGATCGCACCGAGGTCTGGCAGAAAGCTGTCGACCAAACCGGAGCACCAACCTGCGAGTCCGCAGTCGTGCGCGTAGTAGTGGAGATCGGCTTGTACGTCGGTGACGACGAGACCGCCGTTCCCGTCGACCGCGAACCGAACGACGACGTTCGACGGATCGATGCGGACGCCAGCGTCGGGCGTGTAAAAATGATCGGTCGTGTACCAGAGGTCGGCGCTGACGACGACGCTGGCGACGATGTTGTTCCCGTCGAGCGTGATGCTGAGGCCGCTCACGTTGACGCTCTCTGCGCTCACGGTGCCGTCGGGCACCGGCGACGGCGGCGACATGTGGACCGGCGTGAAGTCGAACGTCGTCGGCTGAAGGCCCATGAACGACTGCAAGAACGGCGACGGCGTCAGCACGCCGTGATTCGACGTCATCTGAAAGGTCGTCTGCGACACTTGGAAGATCGACATCGCCGAGTTGAACGTCCCGGGGAGGACGGTGTCGGACTTCGTGCTGAGCCAAGCCTCGTCGGTCGCTTGCGTCTTCTCTCCGGCGCCCCCCGAGCACGCGATGGTCGACGCGCCGAGCGCGACGGTGGCAAGGAGCAGATGGATCGGACGATGGGATCGAAGGTTCATGACGGCGCCTCCTGGGCGATGACGGGTTGTCAGGGGATTCGGCGCGGAGAGGCGCCTTCTGACATCCGTCGTCGCTTTTGTTGGAGGCAGTCGCCGTTAACACCTCAACCAGAAGTCCTCGCCCATGCCGAACCACCCGTCGACGGAGATCGCCTCGAGCCCCTCGGGTTCGATCCGTCCGGAGAATTGCCCGAACGGTCCGCGGTAGCGACTCTCGACGATGAGCGCGTTGACCTTCACGTCGCCGGGGACGGTCGGCTCGAACACGACGTCGACCCGTCCGTCGCGATCCTTGATTCGCCACGTCTCGCCGGCCTGCCGCTCGCGCTGTCGCTCGAAGGTGACGGCCGGCAAGCGTCCGATGCGGTCGCCGATCCACGCGCAGTTCTCGTTGAACGTGTCGGGATCGCGGCACTGGTTGCGCGTGAGGTTGAATCCGAGCGCGCGACCGGCGGCGTCGTGCGTCGCGCTCGTCACCCAATCCCACCGCATGACGTACGGGTAATAACCTTTGTGATCGTCCATGAGCGCGAGCGCGTCGGCGAGGCCGAGGCGATGCGTCTCGTCGCCGATGGTGAGCTCGCCTTCCACCGGGAACATTCCTTTGTGCGAGTACATCCCGACGTCGCCCGCGAACGGCAAGCTGACCACCTGCGACGCGCCGCGATCGGTGTGGACGACGACGTGACCGCGGATGCACGGGCCGTCGGCGTTCGCGGGAATGTCGACGTCGATCTCGACGCGCCCGTCGGCGATTCGGTTGGTGAACGCCAAGAGGCCGTGGCGATCTTGGTAGCGCGTCGACGAGTCGAGCAGCTGATCGGCGACGCGAAACGCGCTGGGGCTCAGCTTGCGCTCGTGAATGAATTTCTTGCCGAGCTTTCGGTCGTAGACCTTGGCCTGGAGGAGTGCCATGAGCTTGGCGTTGAAGAGCGCCACGTTGACGAAGAGACGCGGCGTCGCGATCTGAAAGGCTTGCCACTCCTTGAGGCGCAGCCAGCGGAGCGGGCGCGGCAATCCTTTGTAGTCTGCATCGATCAGGTTCGCGCGCCGCGGCGGCCCGTCGAAGCGGCCGAGGTTCTGGCGCCCGTTTTGGACGAGGACGGCGGGAGGGCATTCGAAGCCGGCGGGATGATCGCTCACGAGTCATCGATACCACTCTCCGCCGGAATAGGGCGCGATCCCTGGCGCGGACATCAGGTCTTGGCGGCGAGCTCCGTCGTACAAAACGCGCACCGCTTCGCCGCGATCGGAATCGCCGACAGGCACTCCGGGCAATCCTTCTTCGTCACCGCGTCGGGCTCCTTCGGACGAACCTTGTTCGCCATCTTCACGACCAAGAAGACCACGAACGCGACGATGAGGAACTCGACGACGAGGTTGATGAAGTTGCCGTACGAGAGCGCCGTGACGCCGGCCTCCTTCGCTTCCTTGAGCGTCGCGAAGTGCTTCCCATCGCCGCCCGAGAGCACGACGAACATGTTGCTGAAGTCGGTCTTGCCGAGCACGAGGCTGATCGGCGGCATGACGATGTCGGCGACGAGGGACGAGACGATCTTGCCGAACGAAGCGCCGATGATCACACCGACGGCGAGATCGAGCACATTGCCCTTCGCGATGAACTCTTTGAACTCTTTGACGATCGCCATGGGCCGGACCGTAGCCCATCGCCGGATCGTCGAACAGTCGGCGAAGTTGCTGCGGCTGCTTACGGCTGCTCAGGGTTCGCAACTGAGCGGCGGCAAGTCGCTTGGGTCCGCGCCGTCGGCGATCGCGCGCGCGTAGACGAACACCGATCGAAACGCGTCGATGCGCGCCATGACGGACAATGCGCGCGTCGCCTCGTCGTGATCCATCGCGCTCAAGCTGACGACGCCGACGACGTCGTTCGAGCCGTGCGCCACGACCGGACCGCCCGAGTCGCCGGGACAGATCGCGGCCTTGACCTCGAACGTCCCCGGCTGCACCGATTGAATCGGTCCGCCTTCGCGATGACGCCTGCGAATCCCCGCCGCCGACGCCGCGCATCGTCCGAAGCCCGCGGGCTCGAGCATCTCTCCGCGCTTCGGCGGTTGCTCGAGGCGCGGTGTCATCGTCGCGAGGCCCACGAGCTTTCGCTCGAGGACGAGCACCGCGATGTCGCCGCGTCCGCCCGCTTCGCCGCACGGCGGCGTCACGATCGCCTTCAGTCCGACGGTCGCCCACGGCAAGTAGTCGCCGCCGAGCTCGACCTGCACCTTCTTCGCGGCGACGACCTTGGTCGAGAACTCGCCGCGTGGTCCGCGCTCGACCAAGCAATGGTGCGCCGTCATCACCCGATCTTCGGCGATGAGCACGCCGGAGCACGTCATCTGCGGACCGACGACGCGAACGATCGCATCTTCGGGAACCGCGACCGCCATCCGCTGCGGCGGACCGAACAGATCCGCATCGTCACTCGCGGGGTTCGCGGCGGGATCGACCTTCGGATGGATCCTGTGCGCGGCGCAGCCCAGGCTTCCGGCAACGAGTGCCAGCGCCGCGACAGCCGCAACCGATCGAGCGTTCACGCGTTCAAGACGGCCGTATCTCCGTCGGCAGAGGGGAGAACGTTACTGAAGGAGGCCGACTTGGCGTGTTGCGTTGTGATAAGCGACGCGGCTCGCTTCCGGCTGCGCCTGCGAGTCCTCGACCCCGAGGTTCACGAGCTCTTGAAGAATGTCCGCGCGGCGCGTGGCCGACGCGATGAGGAACGAGTCGCACATTTCGGTGGAGCACTTTGCGAGCACGCGACGCTCGGCAACGAGCGCGTCTTGGTTGCGCCCCTGCGCGACGAGCGCGCGCGCGTACAGATGATCGACCTTCGCAGCCGCACGCACATCGGCCGGCGACGCTTCGATCATCGCGACCGCGAGGCCCGGGCTCTGCGCGTCGATGTACGCCTGCGCGAGCGCCATCACACCTTTGGTGTCGGTCGGGTGCGCGGCGACTTGGTTTTCGAGGACGCGCACGGTGTCCGACTTTGCCTGCGTCATGACCGGCTTCTCGCGCTGCGTACCGCTCGCGAGCCACAGGCCCAACGCCGCTGCCAACACCACCACGTTCCACGCTCGCAAACTCATCTTCGTCTTCACCCTTCCCTTGAGCTTAGTCAGACGAGCGTCACAGACAAACGATCCACGCGAAACGCGACGGCAGCGTCGCCCCCTCGGGTGACTGCGACACGCAAGATGGTGTGGGACAGACAGCTACAGTCGACGAAGAAAGGTCGCTCCTTTAGCCGGACAGCAAGGAGCCGCGAAGGTTCCCGGCCCGGCGAAAAAAAGGAGCGACCGCGCTTCGACACACGCAAATTGCCGAGCCTTGGGTAAAAAGAACGCATGACATCGCTGTCGATTCTCCTCGGGATGGCCGAGAACAACGCCTGGGCGAACCTGCGGTTTTACCGTGCGTGCGCAAAGCTCTCGGACGCCGACCTACGGGCGAAGCGAACGAGCTTCTTTCCGTCGATTCACGCGACGCTCGTCCACAACGCGTGGGTCGACGAGTACTACGTCGACGCGCTCGTGCGGGGCGGGCGCGGGCGATCGATCTTCGAGAACGAAGATCGCTTTCACGAATTCGACGCGCTGCGTACGGCGCAGGCCGCGGTCGACAAGCAGCTCGTCGCGTTCGTCGCGGAGCTGAAGGACGAAGCGGCGCTCGACGTGAAGGTCTCACTCGCCCGACGCAACAATCACACGCAGGTCGAGACGGTCGGCCTCGTGCTGCTGCACTTGTTCGAGCATCAGATTCATCACCGCGGGCAAGCGCACGCGATGCTCGCGGGCACAAACGTCGAGCCGCCGCAGCTCGACGAGTACTTCCTCGCCGAGGAGCTCCCGTTGCGCGAGAGCGAGCTTCGCGAGTTGGGGTTGCGCGTTCGCTGACGACTACGCGGTCTTCGTCGACGCCGCGGTGTGAAGCCCGAGCTCCTGAACGGCGAGCTCGCGCATTCGAAATTTTTGCACCTTGCCGGTGACGGTCATCGGGAACTCTTCGACGAAGCGCCAGTAGCGCGGGACTTTGTACGTCGCGATCTTGCCGGTGCAGAATGCAATCATCTCGGCGTCGCCCAGCGTGACGCCCGAGCGCGCGCGCACCCACGCCATCACCTCTTCGCCGTACTTCTCGCTCGGCACGCCGATGACCTGCGCTTCGCTGACGCCGGCGTGCGTGTGGAGGAACTCCTCGATCTCGCGCGGGTACACGGTCTCGCCGCCGCGGATGATCATGTCTTTGATGCGTCCGACGATGTTGACGTAGCCGTCGTCGTCCATCGTCGCGAGATCGCCGGTGTGCATCCATCGCGACGCATCGATCGACGCGCGCGTCGCCTCGTCGTTCTTCCAGTAGCCGAGCATCACGCTGTACCCGCGCGTGCAGAGCTCGCCCGATTTTCCACGAAGGACGATCGCGCCGGACTCCGGATCGACGATTTTGATTTCGACGTGCGGGTGGACGCGGCCGACGCTGCCGACGCGCTTGTCGAGCGGATCGTCGGCGATCGTCTGCGTCGACACGGGCGACGTCTCGGTCATGCCGTAACAAATCGTGACGTCCTTCATGTTCATCCGCGCGACGACGTTCTTCATGACCTCGATCGGGCAAGGCGATCCCGCCATGATCCCCGTCCGAAGCGTCGACAGATCGAACTCCGCGAAGCGCGGATGATCGAGCTCGCCGATGAACATCGTCGGCACGCCGTAGAGCGCGGTGCACTTCTCGGCCGCGACGGTCTCGAGGCACAGGAGCGGATCGTACGCCTCGCCCGGAATGATCATCGCCGCGCCATGCGTCGTGCACGCCAGGTTGCCGAGGACCATTCCGAAGCAGTGATAGAAGGGCACCGGGATGCAGACGCGGTCGGCTTCGGTCAGGCGCAGCGTCTCGCCGACGAAGAATCCGTTGTTGAGGATGTTGTGGTGCGTGAGCGTCGCGCCCTTGGGGAATCCGGTCGTGCCCGACGTGTATTGGATGTTGATCGCGTCGTCGAACTGGAGCGCGCGCTCGCGTTCGTCGAGGACCTCGGGTGATACGTGACGGCCGGACTCTTCGAGCATCGCCCAGTCGTCGTCGAGGACGAGCGTGACGCGGAGATCGTGGCAGCGGCTTCGCACCTCGGCGAGCATCTTGACGTAGTCGTTCTGACGGAACGCGCGCGCGAGCAGGAGAACGCTCGCGCCCGATTGCTTCAGCACGTACTCGAGCTCGGCGGTTTTGTACGCCGGGTTGATGTTGACGAGGACGGCGCCGACGCGCGCGGTCGCGTACTGAATGACGACCCACTCGAAGCGATTGGGCGACCAGATCGCGACGCGATCGCCGCGCGCGACGCCGAGCGCGACGAGGCCGCGGGCGATCGTCGTCGTCGCTTCCCAGAGCTGGCGGTACGTCGCGCGATAGGCCTGCGACCTCACGACGAGCGCCTCGCGATCACCGAACTTCGCGGCCGCGCGACGAAGGTTGTCGCCGATCGTTTCGCCGAGCAGTGGCGTCGTCGTCACGCCGCACGCATACGATATCGCAGTCGTCATCGACTCACCCCGATCCGCACGACGCGACGCATTTTCCGACCTTCTCGTTCTTTGGCACGTCGCAATAACCTTTGCATTCGTCATTCGAGCAAGCCGAGCCCGCGTTCTTCTTGTCGGTGCATTTTCCGACTGCACCCGACGCCGTGTCGCAAAAGAGGTTCAGCGCGCAGTCCGCGGTTCGCGAGCACGCGCCGCCTGCCGACGCGAGGCCGCTCTTGGTGCATTTGCTCATGTAACAAGTGAGCCCGTCGGCGCATGTGCTCGTCCGCGCGCACGGCGCACCGGCGGCGCCGCGCACTACGCACGTGCCCGACTCGCAGTACGCGCCCTTCACGCACGGGCCGTGATGAATCGCGAGCGCGAGCTCGTTGAAGACGCCGCCGAACGACTGCGCGGCGCACTTCGCGCCGATCGCCGCGAGCTTCTTGCACACGCCGTCGACGCCGACTTTGTAGCCGTCGCACGCGAGGCCGTCTTGGCATTCGGGCGGCCAACGACAAGCGGCGCCCTCGGCGACCTTGCCGACGACGACGCGATCGCACGGCGGGCGCGAGAAGAAGGTCTCGCCCTCGATCGGTTTCTTTTCAGGCGCGCTCTTGATCGCGGCGACGCACTGTTTGGCAACCGCCGGATCGAACGTCGAGTTGTTTCGCGACGCGAGCTGCGCGAGATCGCGCGCGCAAAGCTTGGCCGCCGTGCGGGTCATGCCTTCGGGCGCGGCGAGCTCTTCGGGCGTGCATTTCTTTCGAAGAGCGTCGAGATCGGCGCCGTAGGCGTCGGTGCAGAAGGAGAGGGAGGGATCGTCGGTGTTGGGGGGAGTGGAAGCGGTCGTCGATGGTGTCGAGGTCGTGGTCGGAATCGACGTCGAGGTCGGAGTCGAGGTCGACGTCGAGGTCGAGGTCGAGGTCGAGGTCGAGGTCGAGGTCGGAGTCGACGACGGCTCGGGCTCGGCCTGCCGTGAGCACGCGACGAGCAACACGATCGCAGCGGAGAACGCGATCCGCTTCATGCGAACCGAGCAAAGCAACGGCAGCCACAAAGCGAACGCATCGTGGGAGCATCGCATGTGTCGGTCTCGCGAGTGGGCATGGTTACTGCGGCACCGCGGAGCACGTGCATGTCTTCGCGTTGCATGTCCTCCCAAGCCCGCACCCGCCGGTGCAGCAGGCGCCACTGCATAAGCCGTGGACGCACCGCGCACCTCGCCCACAACCGCCGCACGGCATGGTCCCGCCGCACCCGTCGTCGATCGCGCCGCACGAATCGCTTTCACACGTCGCAGTCGGAATGCACGGAACCGTGTCGACGACGACGTTGTCGACGAAGTAGGCGCCTGCACTTGCGTCATCGGCGAAACCGAACTGCAACATCGCGCCGGCGCTACGCGGTTGGAACGGTCCCGTGCACACACGCGTAGGCGTTGCGGATGGAGTGAACGTCACATCGACCGACGAGGCACCGTCGACGAAGCGTGCCCTTCCGCGCGCATAACTCTGCGTGGACGCACGGCGTACGTCGAAGCACGCCGAGTACCAGACGCCGGAGTGCCCGGGTGCGGCCGCGTCGGCCACCAAGGCAAATTCTCGTGTGCTGAGCGGCCAATCGTCCGTTGCCGAGCGGCTGGAGCGCCGAAGGACGAAGCCCGCCCAGTTGCCATTCAAGCCAGTATCGGTCGGACCTTCGACCGGAATCACAAGCGCGGGGCGAAGCGTCGCCGCGTCGATCCACGACATCCGCATTCGATGCTCGTCGAACGAATTCGACGAGGGGAACGGGCTTTCGGTCACCACGACAATGTCGCGAAGCGCGCCTGTGATGACGGAAGACGCCGTCCCCGCGCTTCCTCGGATGATGAGCTCAGCACGCTGGTTCGTATGCGGCGCGGTGATGCGTACCGCCACGTCTTGATAGACGCCCAATGCGACGACCGGAACGACCGCCTCTGTCTCGAGTCCTGCTGAGCGCAAAACGACGTGCAAGCTCGCGCCGGGCGTCATGGTGCCGATCTGGACGCGCATGCCGATGCGATAGGTGAACCCCGGGAGAATCTTCAGTCGCCGATTCGCGAGGACGTCGACGTGTGAATCCGTGGCGACCCGGAAGTATGCCTCCTCTTGCAACGCATCGATGCGCACGCTGTGCGGGTCGAAATCCCAAAGTCGATTCGCGCGCGCGCTCTCGAACCCGACGTGATGCCAAAAACCCCACCACTCACCGTTCGTGCGTTCGATGTCCTCCGCGACGTCGAACAGGTAGTTGTGATTCTTGTCGACGGAACCGAGGTAGTCGTCGGGATTGAGCCCCATCGCGGTTAGCGTCTCGACATGAACGCCCGCTCCCCCCACGCCGCTCTGCGTTCGCCCGAAGACCATCGCCTGTTCCATGTATGTCTTGATCGAGAGCGCGTTGCGCCCCGGCCCGTCGATGGCACCGGTCGATGTTGGCCCGATCAGCAAGCGACCCGTCGCGGCATTCACCTGCGCCGAGCCACTCGCTCCGGGATTGGTCCATGTCGTCGTGTAGATCGCGACGGGTTGGTTGCTCAGGCGCGGGCCGTCGCCCCAGAGCTTGACGTTCGTTGACACGACCTGACCTGTCGAAAAAATCACGGCAGAATCAACACCGAGGCTGACGATGGGGTTGCGCCAGAGCGTGAAGAGATCTTCGCCGACCTGCGGCTCGGAGGGATCGAGATCGACGTATCCGTAGTAGACGCCCGGCCCCCCGCCCGTCGCCGGTGACGTACAACGGTGGAGTACGACGTCGGAATCCGGCCACGTGTTGATGAGCAACTTGCAGTCGAACAGATCGTCGCGCGCGATGCCCGACAGCCCCGGATAGGTTGTGACCTTGCCAATGAGATCGACGTTCCCACAGTGGGCGGCGGTCATCAGGATATCCGGCCCGACTAGGGTCGCGCTGCACCCACCGATGTCAGCGACCGCGAAGCTGACTCGGTTCGCAACGGCGTCGAGCGTGTATCGATGCCACATCGCTTCCGCGATTCCATTTCCCTGCTCAGCGGCGATCGGTTCAGCCGTGCTGTCGAACCGTTCGTCGACGGACGAACACGCCGACGAGGCATTAAGGGTGAGGATGAGGAGGAGCGGGCGACGCATGTCCGTTCTCGACCGTCAGTGATCACGGCCAGCATCAGAGACATGGACCACGGGCGTCGGGCACGCGCATTGTGGAGGGACCGTCCACGCGGACCACTTCGTCGGCATCGAGTTGCCGTCCACTTCCTGCACGCAGACCTTGCACGACGGCGGTTGACAGATTTGCTCTGCGACCTGCTGCGATGGCAGGTCGAAGGTCGCGGGCCCGGCGCAATTCAGAGCGTCCGCGTCATGCGCGTCGACGATGGAGCTCTCTACCGGCGCATCGTGACGAGCGGCATCGAAAGGCACGACGTCAGCGCCAGTGTCGGGCGCGTCGTCGGACGTGACGTCATGCGACGACGCGTCGAAGGCGCCTCCGTCGTCCTTCGATGGCGCTTCACCGACGACGCTACCGCCGCAGCGCACGAGCAACAGCGTGGACGCAAAGAATACGGCGGACGTTCGCGCGCGCGGGTGCGTCATGGGGCGGCGGTAATAGCGCAGCCCAAACAGTCCTGCCATCATGCATATGTTGTCGGGACGCGGCCCGAGATGTTGCGATCAATCGACTCGTGTGGCCGCCGACGACTTCATGCGAACGCGTGACCGAGCTCGCCCATCACCCAATCGCCCACCGCGCGCGTCCCCAGCTCTCCGCCGACGTCGCGCGTGCACTTCCGTTCCGCGATCGCGCGCGCGACGATCCGTTCGAGGCGCGCCTCTTCCTCCGCGAACCCGAGGTGCGTCAGCATCATTCCCACCGTGAGCACGCTCGCGAGCGGGTTCGCGAGGTCCTTCCCGGCGAGCGGCGGCGCGCTTCCGTGCACGGGCTCGAACATCGCGACGCGCGGCTTCGCTCCGGCGGTCGCGTGGCTGCTCGCGTGCACGTTCGCGCTCGCCGCCATTCCGAGGCCGCCTTGGAGCGCGGCGCCGAGGTCGGTCACGATGTCGCCGAACAAGTTGCAGGTTACAATTACTTTGAACTGCGATGGATCCTGGATCATGTAGAGGCACAGCGCGTCGACGTAGACGTGCTTCGGCTCGATGCCCGGGTACTCCTTCGCGATCTCGAAGAACGCGCGATGCCAGAGGCCGTGCGCGAACGCCATCGCGTTGGACTTGTCGGCCATGTGGACGACTTTGTGACCGTGACGCGTCGCGTACTCGAAGCCGGCGCGGATCAAACGCTCGACCCCTTTGCGCGTGTTGATGTCTTCGTTGATGGCGACTTCGTCGGGCGTGCCGCGTTTGAAGTTGCCGCCCATGTTGACGTAGATGCCTTCGGTGTTCTCGCGGAAGACGACGATGTCGACGTCCTTCGCGGTGCGGTTTTTCAGCGGGACGAGGCGATCGTCGAGCGCCTTCACCGGGCGAACGTTCGCGTAGAGATCGAGCCCGAAGCGCAGACCGAACAGGATGTCGCGCGCGTAGTCGAGTGACGCGCGCGGATCGCCGAGTGCGCCGAGGAGGACGGCGCTCGCTTCGTTCTGGATGCGATCGGCGATCTCTTTCGGGTACGTCGTGCCGTCCTTCAGGAAGCGATCGGCGCCGAGATCGAGCGACCAGAGATCGAGATCGAGACCGCGCGCGTCTCGGTAATACTCGAGGACGCGACGCGCTTGCGTGATGACCTCGGGACCGATTCCGTCGCCGGGGAGGAGCGCGAGGAGGTGCTTGGGCATGGCGGCTCCTCTTTTATCACTTGCTGACGATCTCGGAGACGGCCGCGTCCGCGCGCTTTCGCAGACGCTCGAACGCCGCCGCGACGTCACCGCGCTCCGACGGCGTGAACGCCGGAAAACGTAGGCGCGCGCGCACCGCTTCGAGGCGCGCCGCGATGCCGTCGCCGGTTTGGTAGCCATCGATCCACGGACCGCGCGCGAGCTCGTCGAGGATGCGTTCGACGCGACGCTCGAAGAGCCCGCGATCTTCGTCGGTGCGTTCGACGCGCGCGAAATGGTGGAGCTCGGCGGCGCGCCGGTGCGCATCGGGGCGCGCCGCGGCAATCGCTTCGCCGAGCGCGTCGAGAATCGTCGCGAGCCCGACGCGACGCACGAGCGCTCCGTCGAGGCACAGCTCCCAACCGATGTGGGCGAAGAGACCGATGCGCGGAGCCCCGGTCGCGCCGCGGAGCGCGTCGAACGTCGCGCGCTCGCCGCTCTTGAAGACGGGCGCCGCGTGGAACCATCGATCGATCGTCGCATGGTGATCGATCCCCGCGAGCACCGCGCGCACGGTCTCGTCCTCGTTTGCGCCATCGACCTCGCGCGCGAACACGCGCCGATCGGCCATACGCCACAAGTCCGGAAGCATCGCGCCTGCAGCCGCGGCCGGCTTGCCGATGTCGCGCGTCGCGAGGTGATGGTGAAGGAGAAAGTTCACCGCGCCGCCGCGATCGCGCGCGCGACCTCGACGACACCGGAGACGCGCGGGACGTCGCGGTGACGAAGGCCCATGTGCTCGTGCGGATCGACGAGCGCCGCGCGCATTCCGGCGGCGTGCGCGCCGGCGATGTCGGTCGCGAACGTGTCGCCGAGCATGAGTGCGCGCGCAGCCGGAACGCCGAAGCGAGCGAGCGCGATCTCGAAGATGCGCGGATCCGGCTTCTCGATCCCCACTTTGCCGCTGTCGACGATCGCGTCGAAGTGACCGACGATCCCGAGATCGGTGAAGAGCCGTTCGAGCATTCCCTCGGAGTTGCTGACGACGACGACACGCACGCCGCGCGCGCGCAGATCGTCGAGCGCGGCGCCGATGCCTTCAGGGACGAGCGAATAGATGTTGTGACGCACGTGCTCGATCCACAGCGCGTCCATGAACGACGCGATGCGCTCTTGCGGAAAGCCCGCGCGAAGAAGCATCGTCCCGACCATTCGTCCCCATCCCGCGGCGCCGGGCAGCTCTTTGTGCGCCCACGCGAAGTCCGCGAGCGCGCCGCGCTCCTGCGCGAGCTTCGCTTCGCCTTCGGTCGCGATGAGTGTCGCGGCGTCCATCGCGACGCCCGCCGCGGTCGAGAGCGCGGCGACGCGAGCGTGATCGAAAAAGATGATGCAGTTGCCCGCGTCGAGGCAGAGCAGATCGACGTCGGCGACGAGCTCGCGACTCGCGACGCTCACCCGAGGAGCTTGCTCGTCGGCACGTATTCCATCTTGTGCGCTTGCGCGACGGGCTCGTACGTCACGTGCCCGCCGTACGCGTTCATGCCGAGCGCGAGAGCCTTGTCGGCCTTGCACGCGGCAACGACACCGGCCTCCGCGATCTTCACCGCGAAGCTCATCGTCGTGTTCGTGAGGGCCCACGTGCTCGTCTGCGACACGGCGCCCGGCATGTTCGGAACGCAGTAGTGCACCACGCCGCTGACCTCGTACGTCGGCTGATCGTGGTTCGTCGGTCGGCAGGTCTCGATGCATCCACCTTGATCGACGGCGACGTCGACGATGACGGAGCCCTTCTCCATGCGCGACACGAGATCCGCCGTCACGAGCTTGGGAGCGACCGCGCCGGTGACGAGCACCGCGCCGACGACGAGATCCGCGCGCGTGACCGCCTCTTCGATGTTGTGCGGGTTCGAATAGAGCGTCTCGAGCGCGCCGCCGAAGACGTCTTCGAGGTACGCCATCGTCTCGGCGCGAACGTCGAGCACCGTGACCTGCGCGCCCATGCCGACCGCGATCGTCGCCGCGTTGCGCCCGACGACGCCGCCGCCGAGGATGACGACGCGACCGCGCCGCGTTCCGGGGACGCCGCCGAGGAGAACGCCTTTACCGCCACGCTCTTTTTCGAGGCACGTCGCGCCAACCTGTACGGCCATACGGCCTGCCACTTCGCTCATCGGACGGAGCAGCGGGAGCGACCCGTCTTCGAGCTGGATCGTCTCGTACGCGATCGCGCTGACCTTGGTCGCCGCGAGGCGCTTCGTGAGCTCGGGCTCGGCGGCGAGGTGCAGGTACGTGTAAAGTACAAGTCCTTCGCGGAAGAATCCGTACTCGCTCGAGAGCGGCTCCTTCACCTTCACGACCATCTGCGCGCCCCACGCATCGGCCGCGGTCGCGACGATCGTCGCGCCAGAGGCGACGTAGTCGGCGTCCTTGATGCCGCTCCCCTCGCCCGCTGCCTTTTCGACGAGTACTTTGTGACCGCGCGACGTGAGGCTTCGCACGCCCGCGGGCGTCATGCCGACGCGGTACTCACGGGTCTTGGTTTCTTTGGGGACTCCGATGATCACGGCGCGCTCCTTCGGGTTGGAAGTCGCGCGACTCTAGCAGCAATGAATCGGAAGAGAAGGTGACGGCGCGTACCGCTTCGACGTGAACGCCTGACGCGGTGCGCCGGGGCGTTGCGGATCACGGCACGACGAAGACGGCGCCCTTCATCGAGAGCGGGTGGTTCGCGCACTCGAAGCCGAACGTGCCCGCATTCGGGAACGCGAAGGACTTCGTCGTCACGCCTGAGGTCGCGAGGATCGGCGTGTTCGTGTCGCCGCCCGCGGGCTCGATTGGGTGCGCGGTGAAGCCGCCGTTCCACGTGACGCTCTGGCCGACTTTGATCTTGATGCACGGCGGCGCGTACTGAGCCGGGAGCTCGCTGTCGCCCGGGAACGTGATCGCGCGCGCGTCGCTCGCGGCGGTGTGGTCCGCGAAGTCGGCGGTGCCGCAGCCGTTCACGATCGCCGGCGCGTCGCTCGACGAGTCCGTGCCGCCACCCGAATCGGCCGTGCTCGAATCGGCGCCCGAGTCGCTTCCGCCGCCCGCATCGCCGCCCCCTCCGCTCGTGGTGCTGCTCGAGCAGTGCGCGCCGGCGAATGCGAGCGCGAGGAGCATCGGGCCGATGAAGAGCACTCTACGCATGGAAGGCCTCCGAAGTAGAACCGCCAGCTTACGCGCGCGCGCCGCCGCGTGCTAGGAGCGGCGGAGGCGCGTGTACTCTCTCGTTCGACCGTTTCTCTTCCTTCTCGACGCGCACGCGGCGCACGCGGCGGCATCGGCGGCGCTCGCTCCGGTCGAGCACGTCGCGTTCGTTCGTGCGTTCGTGAAGCGCTTGATGGCGCCGCGCGATCCGCGGATCGCGACACGTGTGATGGGGCTCGATTTTCCGTCGCCGGTCGGCCTCGCGGGCGGCTTCGACAAGAACGCGGTTCGTCCGCGCGCGCTCGCGGCGATCGGATTCGGCCACCTCGAGCTCGGGACGGTGACCGCGCGCGCGCAAGAAGAGAATCCGCGCCCGAACATGTTTCGTCTTCCGGCCGATCGAGCGCTCGTCAATCGGCTCGGCTTTCCGAACGAAGGCGCCGAGCGCGTCGTCGATCGCTTCGTCGCGCGCGGCGGAGGCGCAGCGACGGGCGTGCCCGTGGGGATCTCGATCGGAAAGAGCCGCGACGTTCCCGTCGAGCCCATCACCGGCGTGATCGACGACTACCTCGCGAGCTTTCGTCAGGCGCGACGCGCCGCCGACTTCGTGGTGGTCAACGTCTCGTCGCCGAACACGAAGGACCTGCGCGCGATCCAAGGCGCCGAGCTCGCGCGCGCGCTCCTCGGCGCGATCAAAGCCGAACGCGACGCCGGAGATCGCAAACCGCCGCTCCTCGTGAAGATCGCGCCCGACTTGAGCGACGCCGATCTCGAAGCGCTCCTCGCGGTCGTCGAATCGATCGGCCTCGACGGCGTCGTCGCGACGAACACGACGATCGCGCGCGCGGGCCTCGCGACCGCCGCGCGCGAGGTCGACGCGATCGGCGCCGGAGGATTGAGCGGTCCGCCGCTCCGCTCGCGATCGCTCGAAGTCGTGACCCGCGTTCGCGCTCGCCTCGGTCGGAAAATCACCGTCATCGGCGTCGGTGGGATCGAGACTGGCGAGCACGCGTTGCAGTTCTTGCGCGCCGGCGCCGATCTCGTCCAGCTCTACACCGGCCTCATCTATGGCGGCCCCGGCACGCCGTCGCGCATCGCACGCGCCATCGCGCGCGAGGTCGAGTGGCTCGGCGCGACGAACGTCGCAGAGCTCGTCGGCGTTACGAGCTGACCGCGCCGGTCACGTCCGCGACGGCAGAACGCGCGAGAGAATCGTCTCGGCGATCTCACGCTTTCGCTCGGCGAGAAATTCCGGCGCGTGCACGTCGACCGGCCAGACGCGCGTGACGAACGGCTCTTCGAGGAACGGGTAACACGCCATCGCGACCGCCGAGATCACGAGGTGACGCGATCGCACGTCGTCGCGCACTTCGCCGCGCGCGCGCATCTCGTCGAGCCGCGCGCAGATCTCGTCGAACTGCGGACGCACGTTCGCCTCGACGAACTCGCGCGCGACCGATCCATGCTCGTCGGCTTCGTGCCGCAAGATGCGGAGCAACGCCCCGTGCGTCGCATAGAAGTCGACGAGCGACGTGATGAACGCCTCGGCGAGCGCGCGAATGTCCGCCGGCGACATCACCTTCTTCGATCGCCGCGGACGCTGCGGCGCGAGCCGCTCGAGGATGTCCCAGCCTTCCGCCGTGATCGCGCCGAGCCCGCGCGCGAGCACCTCGCGGTAGAGCCCGTCCTTGTCGACGAAGTAGTGATGAATGAGCGCGTGCTGCACGCCGGCCGCGCGCGCGATGTTCCCGAGACGCGCGCCACTGTACCCCTTCGCGGCGAACTCTTCTTCGGCCGCCTCGAGCAGACGCCTCTTCGTCTCGACGGCGTTGCGCTCTCGCCGCGCAGGAACTGCGGGCGCAGCGTTCGTCACGCGCTCGGCTCCCAGCTCTCGTATTCGAGGATCCCGAGCTCGTCGAAGTGTTTTCGCACGTACGGCGTCAGCAATCCGAGCCGCTTGATGTTCGGAACGATCTTCGAGAAGACGAGCTTGCGGAACATGCGCATCGACTCGGAGTTACGCGCGTACTCCTCGCACTCTTTTTGCGGCAACCCCATGCGCGTCCACACTTCTTGCTGCAAGAAGCGCTCGTACATGAGGCGCGCGCTCTGCACGACGAAGTCTTCGCGATCGCGGAGCTCGTTCTCCGCCATGCCGATGTACGTGTCCTTCAACGTCAGGACGCCGAACGCGACGTGGCGCGACTCGTCTTGCATGATCATCTCGGTGATGGCCGTGATGAGCGGCTCGTTCGACATCTTGCCGATCATCCCGAACGCGCCGAGCGCGATCCCTTCGACCATGATCTGCATGCCGAGGAATTTGAAGTCCCAGCGCGTGTCGAGCATGATCATGTCGAGGAGCTCGCGGAGATACGGGCTAATCGGATATACGAGCTCGATCTTCTCGCGGAGGTAACGGTCGTACGCTTCGACGTGGCGCGCCTCGTCGAACACTTGCGCGGCCGCGTAGAACTTCGCCTCGGCCGTCGGCGCCATTGCGACGATCTGCGACGTGGCGATCAACGCGCCCTGCTCGCCGTGGAGAAAGTTGGAGAACGAGTAGGCCTGCTGCTCGCGACGAAGGCGCGGGATGTCCTTCTTCGGATCGAGCATCGGCCAGAGGCGCGTGCCGAAGAGCGGGTTCAAATGATCGGGGACGTTTTCGCGCTCGGGATCGACCTGCGTGTCCCACGGCAAGTACGTGCGCGCGTTCCACATGAGGTCCTTCGACTTCTCGTAGAGGACGCGGAGCTCGGGACGCTGCGTCGCGTAGTCCCACGCGTACGTCAGATCGTGTTCGACGTGGATGGTCGAGACGCCGGTCGGGCCATCCTTCGCGCGCATTGCGCACTTTGCCGCGTACGCTTGGTAAGCGGTTGCGGGCACAGCGGGGGCGGGTGCTCCAGTCACGTTCTCGGGAAGAGACGGCGTACCGACGATCGGGAGCGATGCCATGCGGTGGACCTCCTAATTGACTTTTTCGTCAATTGGCCTCGACCGTCAAGTGCGCCCACGCCACCCGGGGAAAATAGGTGCGCTCAGCGACGACCTACGCGCACGTTTCGAACGGCGCTTCGCTCGCTCTCGGCCGACCCGCGGAATCCGATCGCGAGGCGCGCGTCCGCGCGAAGCGTGACGCCGCAGTCGCGCGTTCCGACGTGGACCGACGCGCCGGTTCGTTCGAGGTGAATCGATTGCGCCGCGCCGGGCGTCGGGGGAAGCGCGCAGGCCGCGGCGCCGATTTCGATCTGCGCGCCCTTCTCGTCACGAAGGACGATGAGCGGAGGAGCTCCGGTCGGCGCGTCGAGATCGAGCGCGAAGCTCGCGAACGTCACGTCGGTCAAAAAGACGGTGGCTCCGGCGATCAGCGTGAGTCCGACTTGCGGATCGATCGCGACCGAGGTCGTCGTGCCCGGAAGCACGAGGCGATCGGGCGCGGCGAGCAGACGATCGCTCGCGAGGTCCCCCGAGAAGAGCGGCGCCACGATGGTCGCGAACGCGCTCCGCGCTCCGAATCGCAAACCCGTGATCCGAGTGTCATCGAGCGTCAGAAAGAGCGCGAGGCCCGGCTCGGGCGACGCGACCGCGCTTCCGTCGGGACCGAGCGGCAGCTCCGGCACCGAAGGCGACGCGATGTCGAGCTGCGTGAAGACGCCCGTCCATGGCGACCACCGCAACCAGCGATCGCCGGTCCACAGGATCGGCTCGCCTTGGGTTCCGTTGAAGAGGACGACGTCCGAGCCGGGCTTCCCCGTCAGCGGCGATCCGATCGCCGTCGCCGCTTCGGGCTCGCCGTCCGCGCTGATGACCCAGACGCTCTGGAACGACGGCGCGTCGGTCGCATCGGGCGCGATGACGGCGAGCGCTCCGCCGCCAGGCAACGCGATGAAGCCGCGCCGTTTTCGCGCGACGAAATCGCGCGAACGACGAGCCACGCCGCGCGCGTCGGACGTCAGCCACTCGAGCTTCGAGACCGGCATCATTTGATCGTCGGTGCCGCCCGCGACGAGGATCTCTCCGTTCGCGAGACGCAGCAGGATCGGATTCGCACGCGCGACCTCGAGCTGCACGAGCCCTTGCGAGCGCGACGATGGCCCGACCGGATCGACGAGCTCGAGCGACCGCAGCGCGAGCCCTGCGTTGCCGACTCCACCGACGAGGAGCGTTTCGCCGGTCGCCAACGTTATCGCGCCGTGATCGTGACGGATGCCGCTCAGAGTGATCGGCACGTGATCGAAATCGCCGGTGTCGTGAAGCTTCGGCGCGAACACTTCGGCCGTCGCGAGCGGTGTCCCGTCGACCGCGCTGATTCCCCCCGCGACGAGCGCGCCGCCGCCGAACGACGTCACCGACGCGCGCGTGCGGGCCGTCAGCAGACCGTCCCTCATCGATACCAGCGCTCCGGTCGTGAGATCCGCGACCCACGCGCGCGGCGAAGGATCCGGTGGCGACGCGGTGCCGCCGACGACGATCGCGCGCGTCGCGTCGATCGCGCCGAGCAAGACGCCGCTCCCACGATCGACCGCCGTCGAGAGCGCGCACGGCGACAAGTACGGCCACAAGAGCACATCGACGTCGCCCGCCGGCATCACGTCGCGCACACCTCGCCAGTCGAGATCGCCCGCCCCGACGTCGACGACGAGCGAGCGGGTCGCCGCCGGCATTCCCTCGAGGACGGTCCCGACCTCGCGCGTGTGCTGCTGCACGCCGACCGTCGGATCGAAGTCACCGCTCGCGAGAAAAAGGCCGAACGGACCGGCACCGTTGGGCGACGGCGAGCACTGCAGAGGCGCGTGCATCGTCACGGTTCGGGTCGTGACCTCGGTCTTGTGCCCACACGCCAAGACGGCCACGCTTGTCGCTGAAAGCGCGAAAGCGGCCAGTCTGCGCGCCTTCTTGCTACGCTGAGAGGGCACCGCGGGCACCCATCGAATGTACCCCCAAGTCTTCGGCAAGTACGTGCTCGAAAAGGAGCTGGCGCGCGGCGGCATGGCGCGCGTGCTCCTTGCGACGCTCAAAGGGGCCGGCGGCTTCGAGAAGAAGCTCGTCGTAAAGCAGATCCGCGACGAGCTCGCGTACGACGACGAGTTCGTCCGCCGGTTCGTCGAAGAAGCGAAGACGACCGTCGCGCTCAGTCACCCGAACATCGTTCCGGTGTACGAGCTCGGCGTCGAGCTCGGGACGTATTTCCTCGCGATGGAGTTCGTCGAAGGGCTCAGCGTCGCCGAGCTCTTGAAGGCAGTCGCGCGCGACGGAGCGAAGCTGTCGCCGGAAGAGGGCGCGTACATCGGCGTCGAGGTCTGCCGCGCGCTCGACTACGCGCATCGCCGCATGAAGGTCGTCCACCGCGACGTCACGCCGCGCAACGTGATGATCGACGAAGAGGGCCAGGTCAAAGTCATCGACTTCGGGATCGCGGCGCGCGCGCAGGTGAAGGGACACGAGGTGTTCGGATCGCCCGGGCACATGGCGCCGGAGCAAGTCGACGGCGGCGAGCTCACGCCGGCGACGGACGTCTTCGCGGTGACGGTGCTCTTGATGGAGCTCTGGAGCGGCAAGCCGCCGTTCCGTCACAAGGACGCCGTCGAGGCCGATCGCTTGATGCGCGGGCCGCGACAAAAGCCGAGCGAGATCGACATTCGTCTCTTGCCGCTCGACGAGGTCATCGCGAGCGCGCTCGATCTCGATCCGAAGAAGCGTCCGCAGCAGGCCGAAGATCTCGCGCGCGCGCTGCGAAAGTTTCTCGCGGGGATCGATCTCGGCGACGTGGCGCGTGAGCTCGGCGAGCGCGTGCGTTCGACGCGATCGAAACCGATCGTGCGATCGCCGGAGAGCAAACGCGCGGGGCTTCAGCGTCCGCCATCGCGTCCGAGCGCGGCGGAGATCCGGACGAAGACGTTCGCGGCGCGCGAAGAGGTCGAGAAGTGGGCGCCGGAGCCGCCGTCGATGCCGCAGATCGCGACGCGCGCGCTGCCGAAGAGCGAGCCGCCGCCGGCGGCGATGAAGGGCGACATCATCGAGACGATCGCGACGCGCCCGATCGAGACCGCGCGCACGCGCGATACGCCGACGCGACGTCGAGCGCCGTGGATCGTCGCCGCAGCGATCCCGCTCGCGGGCGTGATCGCGTTCTTCGCGCTTCGCGATCGTCCGACCACGCCGATCGCGTCGACGACCGCGACCGCGACCTCGACGGCATCGGCGACCGCGACCGCGACCGCGACCGTGACCGTGACCGCCACCGCGAGCGCGAGCGCGACCGCGACCGCGACCGCCACCGCGACCGCCACCGCGACCGCGGATCCATCGGCGACTGCGCCGGTTCCCTCGACCTCGACCTCGTCGCCCTCCCCGTCCGCCTCCGCCTCCGCCCCCGTCGTCTCCGACAAAGCCCAGCTCTCCCTCCTGGGCGATCCCGGCACCGTCGTCAGCGTCGACGGCGCATCCCGCGGCAACTGCCCCGCGCGCGTCCGCGTCGATCCCGGACCGCACACGATCGTCTTCACCTTCTCGCCAACCGGCGAAGCGCGCGGTCAGTCGATCACACTGAAGCCCGGCGAGACCGTGACCATGCGCAGCGACTTCACCGGAGCCACGCCGACCATTCGCATCCAGCGCTGACGAGACGGCGAACGCGCACGTTTTCGTGCTACGCCCGCGCTCACGATGCCCGACTTCTTCGATCTCACGCGCCACTTCTCGACCGAAGAGCGCGCCATCCGCGACACCGTCCGCGCGTTCGTCGATGCGCGCGTCATGCCGACGATCGCCGACCACTTCGAGCACGGCACCTTCCCGACGGATCTCATTCCGGAGATCGCGTCGCTCGGTCTGCTTGGTTGCAATCTACAAGGATACGGATGCGCGGGCCTCACCGAGATCGGCTACGGCCTCGTGATGCAGGAGCTCGAGCGCGGCGACTCGGGCGTCCGCAGCTTCGCGAGCGTGCAAGGCGGCCTCGTCATGTACCCGATCCACGCGTTCGGCTCCGACGCGCAGAAGGACAAGTACCTGCCCAAGATGGCCAAGGGCGAGATCATCGGCTGCTTCGGCCTCACCGAGCCCGACTTCGGATCGAACCCCGCGGGGATGCGCACCGTCGCGATCGACGACGGCGACGCCTACGTCATCAACGGCACCAAGCGCTGGATCACGAACGGCAACCTCTCGCAGGTCGCGCTCATCTGGGCAAAGCTCGGCGGCGTCGACGGCGAGGTCCACGGCTTCCTCGTCCCGACCGACACCAAGGGCTTCGAGGCGCGCCTGATCCACAAGAAGATGAGCCTCCGCGCGAGCGTCACGAGCGAGCTCATTCTCGAAGACGTCCGCGTGAAGAAGGACGCGATCCTCCCGAACGTTCGCGGGATGAAAGGTCCGCTGTCGTGCCTGACGAACGCGCGCTTCGGCATCGCGTGGGGCGTCATCGGCTCGGCGATGGCGTGCTTCGATTGCGCCGTCGACTACGCGAAGCATCGCGTGCAGTTTGCAGGCAAACCGATCGCGTCGCACCAGCTCGTGCAGGCAAAGTTCGCCGAGATGCTCACGCAGATCACCAACATGCAGCTCCAGGCGCTCGAAGCATCACGCCTCAAGGCCGAGAAGAAGCTGCGGCCGCAGCACGTCAGCATGATCAAGCGCCACAACGTCCGCGCCGCGCTCGAGATCTCGCGCGTGTGCCGCGACATTCTCGGCGGCAACGGGATAACTCTCGAGTACCCAATCATGCGTCACCTGTGCAACCTCGAGACGGTGTTCACGTACGAGGGGACGCACGACATCCACACGCTGATCCTCGGTCAGGACGTCACGGGGATCGCCGCGTACGAATGAGCGCTCAGCCCATGTGCGTCGTGTCGAGCGCGCCGATCTGACGGAGCGCTTCGAAGAGCGCGATCCCGGTGGCGTTCGCGAGGTTCAGTGATCGCACGGCGCCGAGCGTCGGGATCGAGACGACGCGATCCGGATGCGCGGCGATGAGCTCTTCGGAGAGGCCGACGCTCTCGCGTCCGAAGACGAGCGCGTCGCCGGGCGCGTACCGAGCGACGAGGTAGCTCGTCGTCGCCGTCGCGCTGAAGAGGTGGAGCTTGCCGTTGGGCGATTCCTTGTAGAATGCATGGAGGAACTGCGCGAAGTCGACGTGCTGCCTCACGTCGACGAGGTGCCAGTAGTCGACGCCGGCGCGGCGCACGCTGTGCTCGTCGATTCGGAATCCGAGACGGCCGACAAGGTGAAGCGGCGACGCGGTCGCCGCGGCGAGGCGCGCGATGTTGCCCGTGTTCGGCGGGATTTCCGGCTCGACGAGGACGATGTGAAGCGGCGGCGCGATCGGCGCGGCGCGGAGGCGTGGTGTGGTCGATGTGCTGCGAGGCATCCGAGGGCAGCGTAACTGGACGAGGGTCCTTGACGCACCTCTCTCGCCGAACGTAGCCTCGCGAAGTAGCGGTCCCCCTCGGAGAGCTCCTTGCTGGTTCCCGTCTCGCCCTCGAAGATCGCCCTCGCGTTCGCCCTCGTCGCTGCGGCTTCGTCCGCGAGCGCGGTCGCGTCCGCCGCTGGAATGGACCCCACACCGGAGCGCCTCGTTCTGCAGCCGCCGGGCCTCGTCGCGGGCGACAGCTGCCAAGGCATCGCGCAAAATCCGGGTCGCGTCGTCGATCCCGGCACCGGGTACCCCAAGGGGTCGCAGCCCAACGCCTTCTCGTGCCGCCCCGACAACATCGCGTGGCGCAACATGATGAGCGAGCTCGGGATGGCGATCGCGCCGACCGCGTTCCATCCCGCGCGCACGACCGGCTTCGGCGGCTTCGCGCTCACGATCGAAGCCGCGTTCACGAGCATCAACTCCAGCGCGATGAGCACCGCCACCGACGGCACCAAGCGCGCGTACTGGAAGGACGGCACGCAAGGCTCGGTCGATCCGAACAACAAACAGTTTTCGATCGTCAACAACAGCCCCGACTCGATCCTGCAGGTCTATTCACTCAAGGCGCGGAAGGGACTCCCGCTCGGGTTCGAGATCGTCGGCGCGCTCGGCTACATGGCGAACACGTCGCTGTGGGTCGGCGGCGCGGACATTCGGTGGGCGGTGCTCGAAGGGTTTCGCACCGGGTTTCTCGGCTACATGCCCGACGTGTCGGTCGGCACCGGCGTTCGCACGCTCGGCGGATCGTCCAAGTTCTTTCTGACGACGGTCGGCATCGACGCCGCGATCTCCAAGCCGTTCACGATCGCCGACAGCGGCAAGCTCACGCCGTACGTCGGCTACCAGCGCGTCATCATCTTCGCCGACTCGACGATCATCGACACGACGCCGAACGTCGATCCGATCCAGCGCTGCGGCTACTTGGGCGCGGATCCGAAGACCGGCGCGCCGCTCTGCCGCAACAAGCTGTCGAACACGGCCGACGACAACAGCGACTTCAACAACAACGTCACCTTCAACAAGGCGCGCATCCACCGCAACCGCATCATGGCCGGGCTCAACTACCGCTACGAGATCATGTACGTCGCGGGGCAGTTCATGACGGACATCACCGATCCGAGCAGCGAGAACGAGAACCTATTCGGCGGGCGGCAGTGGACGACGGTGTTCGAAGCGGGCGTGTTCTTCTGAAGATCGCGCGCGTCTTCGCGCTCGCTTTTGCCGCGTCGGCCGCATCGACCGCGGCGTGCGGTCCGCGCGAGCCGATGCCGACGGTCGGGACGTCGACCACGGGCGGCTCGGGATCGCGAACGGTCGCGGCGGACGCCGGCGTGACACCGACGCCGCCGGCGATCCCGAGCGATTTTCGGACGAGCTTCACCAAGGCGAACCGCGCGCGGTTCATGAGCCGTGGTCACCTCGAAGATCGGTTCGCGGTCGACGTGTACGTGAACGCCGCGGCCGCGCGCGTGTGGCGCTCGGACACGTCGGCGATTTTACCGGGCGCGATGCTCGTGAAAGAGCAGTTCGATCCTTCGCCCGCCGATCGGCCGGCGGGGATCCTCGCGATGGAGAAGCGCGAGCCCGGATACGATCCCGAGAACGGCGATTGGCGATGGATCGTCGTCGGCGCGAAGGGCGACGTGGTGAAAGACGGGAAGATCGAGCAGTGCTCGTCGTGCCATCGCGAGTCGAAGCACGACTTCGTGTTCGACGTACACTAATCGCGGACGGGCCCGCGTCAGAGCAGCGCGATGAGGACGATCGCGGCGAGCACCACGATCGTACCGACGATCGTCGCGACGACGGCGGCCGCGTACGACGCGTGAAGCGCCGGATCCGCGGCCTTCCCTTCGAGGCGGTACGCGCCGCGAAGGAACGCGCGCGCGCTTCGCGTCGGCAGTCCGAGCGCGACAGTGAGAAGCTCGAAGGACTTCTTGATGCCCTCTTTTGCGACGACGACGATCGCTCCAAGTGGACCGATGACGAGATCCCAGCCCGCCGCGTAGAGCCCGAAGCGGAGCGCGCGCGACGATCCGCGCGTGGCGCCGCTGGTCTTGCGCGCGCCGAGGTGGAGCGCCCATCCGTGCGCCGCGTGGGCCAGTACGAGGAGCGCTGCAAGCGACGGGACGCCGAGCAGGAGGAGCTTCGCGACGAGCGCGGCTCTCTCGATCGCGAGATGCCGCAACCACACCGGCGCGAACAACGCGAGGATCGGCGCGGCTGCAGCGACCATCGCGCTCGCCGCGATGAGCTCGCACACCACCGCGAATCTCAGCGCGGGCGCGACCGGGCCGTCCGGCAACGTCTCGAAGAAGCGCTCGGCGTCGAACGTCGCCGCGCGCGCCGTCCCCCAAAGTCGCGCGAACGCCGGCGCGCCCGGGCGCTCCCACGCGACGATCGCGACGACACCCGATCGCGACGGCTCGTTCGCGCAGCCCGGGCACTCGGCGTCGCCGCACAGCGCGCACACGACCGTCGCCGGGACGTCGACCTGATCGAACGGGTCGATTTCCTCGCGTCGTTCCGCAGCCTTCTTTTCCGCGGCCGCCATGCGAGCAAGTGTGGATCTTTACCGACCCAGGGGCCACATCCTTCGGCCTCCGCGATTCAGCGCGTCAATGCAGCGTCTGCCCCGTCGAGTTGCCGCGCTTCACCTTGATGTCGTCGGCGCGTCCACCGAAGCGCGTCGCGGTGAAGATACCGAGGATGCCGACGAACACCGCGGCGAAGATCGGCCATTGGTACGTGAACTCGAGCGGCACGCGCGGACCGCCCTGCGGCGGACGCATGAGCAGAATCATCGCCGAGAGCGTCGGCACCGCCGAGAGGAACGCCGCCGCGACGCGCGCGCCGCGCATGTGGAAGATCGTGCGACGGCTGAGCACCGTCGGCAGAAGCACGAACCACGAGATGCACGCACCCCATGTCCAACCAAGCTTCTTCGAGATGTCGAAGCCCGAGTACGTGTCGACGTTCGGCAGCGTCGTGTGCATCCACGGGAGGAAGAAGAGAATCATTCCGGCGATCGCGAGGCCGACGAGGAGACCGCGGCCGCGGCCGGTGTACGTGAACGGGAGGACCTCTTCGGTCGGATCGGGCGGGACGCCGTCCTCGCTGACGAGGTGCGCGGACGCGGGGAGTTTTTCGAACGCGGTCACGGCGACGCCGCAGAGAGGACACTGCTTGACCTCCGAGGCTTCGAACATCTCGCGACAGAAGGGACACGCGACGAGCGCCACGCGGGGAGAATAGCTGATCGAGGAAGCGACCATCCTTGCCATGCCTGGACCGACAGCGCGGGGGGGCGGGGGTTCCCGGTCGGGCGTCACCCGTTCGAAGAGGGGCGAATCGTTAGCTAGCTAACGATCGATCGTTAGCTAGCTAATGATCGATCGTTAGCTAGCTAATGATTCGAGCGAATCCCCAATGGTCTCGCAAGCTACCGCCCCGTGACCTTCAACTCGATCTTCGCCGCCCCCGCGTCCGACCTCACGAGCAACACCCCCGGATGCGTCGCATCGACGCACCCGCCCGCGAGCGACACGTCGTACCCCGACGGGAACGCGCGCGCAGGCATCGACACCTCCGTGACGCCGGCTGCCGTCGGCGTGTACGCAAGCGCGAACACGTGCGCCGTCGAATCGTACGACGTCGCGATCGCATCGCCCGCGACCGCGCGCGCGAACGGACGAATGATCGCCGCGGTCACCGGATACTCCGTCCCGTCCGGACGCACGAGCCCGAACGCTTCGTGGTTCCACGCCTCCGCGGCGACGCTGTACTCCCACTCCGTTCCGCTCAGGCCGAGCGTGTCGAACGCATCGAAGTGCGCGCCCATGAACGCAGCACCCGACTCCGACTCTTGCTGCGTGCCGAACTCGCCGACGAACACCGGCGTGTTCCACATCGCGCCGAGCTCCGCCCACAGCTGCATCTTCGGGAGCACGACGTCGGGACGCGCCGCGCCGAGCGGATAGAAGTGCCCCGCGAAGACGACGCCGTCGCCGGGCGGTCGCATAAGCGTCGTCTTGACGATCGCGCCCGCGAAGCCGGTCGGATCGACGAACACGAGCGACTTCGGCGCCGCCGCCCGCATGCGCGGAACCATCTTCGCGTAGAACGCCGACAGCGTCGTCGCTTCGAACGTGTCGATCATCCCGGAGCCCCAACCCGGCTCGTTGATCGGCTCGAACCCGACGACCCCCGGACGATCCTTGAAACGCGTCATCATGCGATCCCACATCGCAAGGAGACCCGCTTGCACCGGCGAGTTGTCGGCCCAGAGGCGGTCGAATGCAGCCTGCATCGCCTTGTCGTCGAGGTATCCCTGCCCCCAGCCTGCGCAGTCGTGGTGTGGCGCGGGCTTCGGATCCGGGACGGTCCACGCGGGGAAACCGTCGCCGCAGAAGACCTCGGCGTACACGTCTTGATGAAAATCGACGACGGTCCAGATGCCGCGCGCCCACGCCGCGTCGAGGAGCTTTTGGTAGCGGCCGAGGAACTCTTCGTCGTCCATTCCTTGCGTCGGCTCGACGGCGGCCCACGTGAACGGGACGCGCATCGCGTCGATGCCCCAGGACGCCGCGCGATCCATGTAGGATGCAAGCACTGTGTCGTAGGCGCCGGGCGCGTAGTCGAACGGGACGAACGGCGCGAACTTGCTGCGGCCGCCGGCGTCGACGCCGCGCAGGAAAACGACGCGGCCGAGCGCGTCGCGGAAGCGCGTGCCTTCGGTGTGAAGGTGCCAGTCGGCGCGATCGGGGAGAGCGATCGCGCAAGTCGCGGCGGCGGGCGCGGCTGGCGACGACGGCGACGACGTCCCGCAGCTGACGATGCCGAGCGACGGGACGGCGAGAAGACAAGCGGCGGCGAGGATTCGCATCGCGCGCATACTACCGCCTCTTGTCGCGCGAACGCGCGCGCGGCACTCTTCGCGCATGACACGACCCGTGAAGCTCGACGACGCGCACGTGCAGAAGTGGCTCGCATCGCACCCGGGATGGGAGCGCGCCGGGACGGGCGGTGGCGGCGGCGCGATCGCTCGCGCGTACAAGTTCGACGACTTCAACGCCGCGCTCGGGTTCGTCGTGCGCGTGGGGCTCGCCGCCGAGAAGCGCGATCATCATCCGGACGTCGAGCTCGGCTGGGGACGCGCGCGCGTCCTCTGGTCGACGCACGACGCGGGCGGAATCACCGAGCTCGATCTCGCGCTCGCCGAGGCGTGCGATGCGTTTGCCGGATGAATACCGAATGAGCACCGAAGAGGATCTGCTCGCGGCGGCGCGTGCAGCGCTGCGCGCGCGGCTCGCGGGCGCGATCGGCGACGAAGAGATCGCGCGCTTCGATGAAGCGCTGACGCATCCGAGCTTCGCGAACGAGACGGCGGCGCCGGACAACCAGCGGCTCGAGTTCCTAGGCGATTCGGTGCTCGGGCTTTGCGTGAGCGAGCTCCTCGTCGCAGCGCACGGCGAGGCCGACGAAGGGAAGCTCACGCGAATGCGGAGCGCGCTCGTCAACGCGGAGGCGCTGGCGGCGTGGGGACGGAGCGTCGGGATCGGCCCGGCGCTCGCGCTCGGACGCGGCGCGCGCGCGGGCAACGAACGCGATCAGACGAACGTCGTCGCGGACGCGGTCGAGGCGCTCGTCGCGGCGGTGTACTACGCGCGCGGTCTCGACGGTGCGCGCGCGCTCGTCCGCGACATCGCGGGCTCGATGGTCGCGGATGCAGACTTGCTCGGCGCGCACGATCCGAAGAGCGCCCTTCAAGAGATCGTCCAATCGCGCGGCATGCCCACGCCGGTGTACCGCGTCGTCTCGTCGCGCGGTCCGCAGCACGAGCAGACGTTCGAGATGGAAGTCACGGTCGGCGCCGACGTGCTCGGTCGTGGCGAAGGGAAATCAAAGCGCCTCGCCGAACGCGCCGCGGCGGCGGACGCGCTGACTCGCGCGTCGACTATTTCGGCTTCGACGACGACGTAGGCGCGGGCGTGGCCGGCGCGCCCGGAGCGACTTGGCCCGGGCGCTTTCGCGGAATGATGTTCCCGTCGGACGTCGAGATGTCGATGCCGCGCAGAAGATCTGGATTCACGTCGCGCACGTCGCGCGCGCGAAGCTCGTCGTTCAGCTTCTTTTGCGCCGCCTCGACCCGCTGCTTCCACAACGTGTCGCGAATCTGCCCCGCCGCGTCGTCGACCGATCGCTTGCTCGCGCCGATCGTCCCGCGTCGCCACACGACCGCGAAGTTTTCTCCCTCGGGCACAGGCTGCGGAACGAATTCGCCGTCCTTCACCGACGCTGCCGCCTTCGGGATCGCCGGATCGACTTTGAGCCCCGCTTCGTTCGACGTGCCGTCGGGGCCGATGAAGCCGAGGTTGCCACCGCGCAGGTACGTCGCCTTGTCGAGGCTGTGATCGCGCGCGAGCGCCTCGTAGTTCTTTGGCGTCGCCTCTTTCTTCGCGGCGGCCAGGACCTCGAGCGCCTCTTCGCGCGTCTTGCACAGGATCCGCCAGATGCCGTAGCGCTCGGGCGCGTCGTACCGTCCCCTGTTCTCTTCGTAGTAGCGCTTCACTTCGTCCATCGAGATCGCAGCCGCGGGGCCGACTTGGATGCGCACCGCACGCATCGTCGCGCTCGAGAGCACGCGCTGGAGCTGGTGCGCGATGGGCAGATCCTTGTCGAGCTTCTTGTCCTCGGCGCCCGCGGCGAGCAAGAGATCCTGCACCACGATGTCGTTCAAGAACTTGCGGCGGATCGCGTCGGGAGAATCGCCGAACGTAGCCAACTGGAAGCGCGGCACGACGGCGAGGCGATCTTCGAGATCGCCGACGGTGACGGTACGCGGGCCGACGCGCGCGACGATCTTCGCGCGGCGCGCCTGCTCTTCCGCGGGCATGTCGGCGCGTGGGTTGCTGCACGTCACCGAGAGCGACGCAACGAGCGACGCACCGAAGACGAGGAGAGCGAGCCCGCGACGACGCATGGACGGGTTCTAACCGCGGGGACGCGGCGGACGCCAGGACGAAAGCTACGCGGCGCGCTTCTTCCCGGTGGTCCGCGGGCGGCGCACGCCGGGATCGACGGCGAGCACGCCGGCGACGCGGAGGACGTCGTCGTTGATCCCGACGAAGCGATACGCCTCGGGACGAAAGCCGTACGCTTTGTGGAGGCGCTGCACGACGTCGACGATCGAGTCGGCCTCGACGGAGCTCTTGCGGACCTTCGCGACCTTGCGAATGTTGGCGAGCGGCTCGCCGAGCACGAGGAGCTCTTGGACGTGCTGCAGCACATCGAGCGGCTTGAGCTCGCGTGCGCCCCGCGCCGTCCCCGCTTCGAGCTCGCGCAAGAGGCGCTGGCGTCGCTTTTCGGTGCGGCCGTCGAGCTTGTGCGCGCCGATGCCTCGTCCGCCGAGCACGTCGTTGAACATGCGCGCGGCGCGGCGCTTCTCGATCGCCTCCGGGCTGCCGCGCCGGTTCTGCGGCTTCGCCGCTTTTCCCGCCTTCCCCATGGTGCCCCTTCATTCGCGCAATCTCGTCGCGCGAGAGAGCCGACGGTAACCAGCACAATCAATCATGTCAATTTCGGAACCTGCCCCCTTCATACGGCGCACATTTTCAGCGATCGAACATGGTGAGGAGCACCGTGACGACGAGCAAGACGAGCCAAATCGGCCACGTTCGCCGGACGAAGCCGCCGAAGTCGCTGCCGAGCCCACCGATCGCGCTTCGCGCGAGCTCTCTCTTTCCCAGCACTTTCGCCGCTTCGTCGTCAATCGCGCGGCGCTCCTCTTCGTCCATCTCGTCGTGACCACGCAGGTGTCCGCCGTGGTGCTCGAGCTCGTGCTCGATCGTCTCGACGAGCTCTGCGTCCCAATCGAAGGTGCCCTCCTCGTCCCAGACGGCGCGAAACGTGCGGTAATAGACGGTGATCTCCGGGCCGCGCGACGGCGTCGCGCCGTCACCGGCGTACGGCGGGACGTACGCGCCGAGGAGCGGCTCGCCGCCGTCGTCGCAGGCGGGGACGCCCCCTTCGACGACGAGCGCGACGTCGTCGCCTTCGTACGGACGAAAGAGCTCGTCCGCGATTTCTCGGGCGCGCGCGTCGAAGTCGTCGAACGACGGGAACGATTCGTCGTTTGATCCGCCGCGAATGTTCGATAGCGCGTCGGCGCCGTGCCACGGCAAAAACTCGCGGTCGTGCGGCGCATCCACGTCGTTGCGCGCGCCGCACGCGCTGCAAAGGGCGATCGCGCCGAGGCGCGGCGGATAGTGCGCATCGAGGAAGAGATCGGTGATTGTGCGCCACGATTGCTCGGA
>JBBQXV010000010.1:0-64506 GCA_038209335.1 Polyangiales bacterium
AGAACGCTGCACAGCATCGAGAGGATCGCGCAATGTCGTCGATTCATGAGCACCTCAGTAGAAGCCAAACGCGCGCTGCGGCGTCGATTGCGGAAGGCCGGGCATCCCGGTCCCGTTCCCGAGCTGCGCCGACGAGTCGTCTCCCCAGCACGAGACGTCGCCGCCGTGGTGGATGGCGCAGGTGTGGCGATGCCCGGTCGCGATGAGCGTCACGCCCGAGAGACCGCCGATGGCGACGGGCGACAAGGCGTCGTTCATGGTGCCGTCGCCGAGCTGCCCCGATTCGTTCGCGCCCCAACAGACGACCGTTCCCGTCTGGCGCACCACGCACGTGTGGAACGCGCCGGCGGCGACCGCGATCGCGTCGGTTACGCCGGCGACGACGATCGGACGCGCCGAGGCATGCCCGGTTCCGTCCCCGAGCTGTCCTCGCGCGTTGTCGCCCCAGCACGCTACCGCGCCGGAGCTCGCGAGCGCGCAAGTGTGCGCGCTTCCTGCCGAGATGCTCGTCGGAGTCGTCAGTCCGACCACCGCCGTAGGCATAGAGGTGCTGGCGTTCGTGCCGTCCCCGAGCTGACCCGCGTCGTTTGCGCCGATGCACGCGACGGCGCCGCCCGCGAGGCCGCAGACGTGTGCCGCTCCGATGCCGACGCTCGTCGGTGTGATGCCGAGCGCGATGCGCATGGGCGACGCGAGCGGGCTGGTCGCATTCGCCACGCGCGGATCGCGACCCCAGCACAGGAAGTCTCCGCCCTGCGTGACCGCGCACGTCGTGTCGAAGCCGGCGAAGAGCGACGCCGTCGGATTGATTGGGTAGGCCTCGACGTATCGAGTGAGCGAGTCGGCGGACATCCCGTCGCCGAGCTGACCGAGCTGCCCGCGTCCCCAACACTCGGGATGGAAGAGGAGCTGGCAGCTGTGCGCGCGTCCCGCCACGATCGCGAGCTCCATCGCGTAGCCGATGCCCCCGAGCCCACCCGACGACGGATCGTTCGCGCTACGGCCGATGAGGTTGGGATCGCCCCAGCAATAGTTTTGACCCATCGCCGCTCCCCGCACGCACGTCTGCGCGCCGCCGGCAGCAATCGCCGTAGCGCGGTCGCGCGCGCGGGCGTGGAGCGGGATCTTGCGCCGCTTCGCCGGGCACTCGCCGGGGAACGTCGAGAGGTAGAGCGTGCCGTCGTCGCGAAAGCGGCCGGCGGTGCCGACCCACGAATCGCCGACGTGCAACGTCGCCGTGGCGTCGCCATCGAGCGAGAGCGCGCTGACGGCGAAGTCGCTGTTCGTCGACACGCCGAAGACGCCGGTCGTGCCGCCGTCGCCGAGCGTCGCCACCTCCATGTGCACCGGCGCGCCCGCCGGGTTGTGCAGCACGAGATCCGCAGACGACGACGAAGACGTAATGTCGCGAACGATCTGCACGTCACCGGTCGCGATTTCGATGACGTCGAGGTCGACGGCGACGGTGAGGTCGATGCGGGTGGACGCGCCGTTTGCCGCTTCGATCGCGACGCCGAACGGACCACCCGACGGCGAGGTGAAGCGACCGGCGCGATCGAGGAGAGGCGCGATCTCGACGGTCGCCGACGCGCCCGGCGCGATCGACAGTTGCGCCGGCCGCGCGACGAACGGCGCGCCGTCGTCGACCTTCGCCGTCAGGGAGGCGTAGTCGGTGCCGATGTTGGTCACAGTGATGACGGACGACGCGGGCGGCATCTTCGCGTCCACGATGCAAAAGCCCAGGCTCTTCGGCGAAGCCTGAAAGAACGCGCCGCCGCCACCTTCGCCGCCGGAGGACGACGGCCCCGCGTCCAACGAGGCCGCCGGCTCGCTGGAGCCGCCGCACCCGACCGAAGCAAGCGCCGCGATGGCGAAGGTCGTGCGAAGTACGGCACGGACGAAGAGGCTGTTCACGTATGGATAGTCGGTCGACCTACCGTGGTGTTGCGCAGAAACCGTTCGCGCCTGGTCGATTTCGTCGCAGGCGGAGGAAGAGCGCCGCGATGCGGAAAGCGTAAGACCCCGCGTCGAGCGCCGGGCCTCCTTGATGCGCGTGCCGCGAAAGGCGTGTACAACGGCGATCCTTTTCGAGCATCGAACACTCGCTATCCAAGGAGGTTGTCATGACTCTGCAGATCAACGATACGGCCCCGGATTTCGAAGCCGAGACGACGGAAGGAAAGATTCGCTTCCACGAGTGGATCGGATCCAGCTGGGCCGTCCTCTTCTCGCACCCGAAGGACTTCACCCCCGTGTGCACGACCGAGCTCGGGTACATGGCGAAGATCAAACCCGAGTTCGACAAGCGCGGCGTCAAGGTCATCGGCCTCTCGGTCGATCCCGTCGACAAGCATGCGAGCTGGGCAGCCGACATCAAAGAGACGCAAGGCCACGCGCCGAACTACCCGATGATCGGCGACACCGACTTCAACGTGTCGAAGCTCTACGGCATGCTCCCCGCCAGCACGTCGGGCGATCCGTCGAAGCGCACGGCCGCCGACAACATGACCGTGCGCAACGTCTTCGTCATCGGCCCGGACAAGAAGGTGAAGCTCATCCTCGTTTATCCGATGACGACGGGCCGCAACTTCGACGAAGTGATCCGCGTGATCGACTCGCTCCAGCTCACCGCGAAGCACAAGGTCGCGACGCCGGCGAACTGGAAGAACGGCGACGACGTCATCATCGCCGGCTCGGTCAACGACGAGGACGCGAAGAAGCAGTACCCCGACGGGTGGAAGTCGCCGAAGCCCTACCTGAGGATCGTACCGCAGCCGAAGTGAGCGAGCCTCGCAGGCGCGCGCGTATCCTCGTCATCGACGACGAGCCGGCGATAGCAAAGGGGCTCGCGCGCGTTCTGCGAGACCACGACGTGACCGTCGCCACCGACGCGCGCGAAGGGCTGAGCCACATTGCGAACGACGTCGCGTTCGACGTCGTCCTCTGCGATTTGATGATGCCCGGCATGTCCGGAATGGAGCTCTACGCCGAGAGCCGCGCGTCGCATCCCGATCTCGCCGCCCGAATCATCTTCATGACAGGCGGCGCTTTCACGCCGCAATTGGAGGAATTTCTCGCCTCCGTCGCGAATGCGTCTCTCGCGAAACCCTTCGACGGGGCCGCGGTTCGCGCCGTCGTCGACGAGCTCGTGAATCGTAATCGGTAATCGAAGGGGCCATACGGGCGCGGGCGACCTGCGCGCGCTATGCTTCTTTCGTAGTGCTCAGCGTGAACATGCCGCTGATTCTGATCTCGCTCGCGGGATTGCCGGTCTTTGGATCGCCGCCTGCGGGCACCGCCGCGTCGTGTCCGCCCGGTACGCGGTTCGTCGAAGGCGATCACCCGGAAAAGGTCGTCCACACGTGCACCCAGGTCAAATGGGGATATTGCGCGGCGTTCGCGCGTGGGGTCGTCCAAACCGAAGGACCGAATACCCACGTTCGCGTCTGCATGGATGAGTTCGAAGCGCCGAACCGCCGCGGCGCAAAACCGATCGTCATGGTCACCGCGACGCAGTCGATCGCGTGGTGCGCGCGCGAGGGCAAGCGGCTTTGCACGGAGTACGAGTGGGAAACCGCCTGCGAAGGGCCCGAGCACACGCCGTATGGATACGGATGGGCGTCGGACGGCGAGATTTGCAACACCGGCCGCCCCTGGCGCGCGTTCAGCGCCGAGCTCCTCCTCTATGGCACCCCCGAAGCGTCGCGCCGCGAGCTCGATCGGTTGTGGCAAGGCGACGACAGCGGCGCGCGCGCGACGTGCGTCTCGCGCTACGGCGTTCACGACATGGTCGGCAACGCCGAGGAGTGGGTGACGGCGAGTCGGCATCGCAAAGACCGACCCCAGGTGCTCGCCGGTGGTCACTGGGCAAAGCCGTGGTCCCATTGCCGCGACATCAACTTTGCGCACGAGCCGTTCTTCAAGTTCTACGAAGTCGGCTTTCGGTGCTGTAGCGATCCGAAACCGCGGAGCGACTAGCGCCCGAGATATTTCGCGACGCGCTCGTGCACGTGCGCGGCGGCGTCGTGCTCGACGGTGAGCTTCCGCGTTACCGGCTGGGACGCGTCGAGCGAGCTCGCGAGGTCGACGAGGCCCCACTGGTGGCCGGTCAAGCCCGCGAGGGAAGACGCGCCCGCCGCGAACGCGCGCGCGATGTGCTCGGGACTGAGCTCGTGCGCGAGCTCCTGAAGTAGCGTTGCGGCGAGCGACGGACGATCGAGCTTCGTCGGCGTGTCCTTGCGCGGCTCGGCGAGCGACAACGCGTCACCGAACGACGACGCGGCGCCGTCGCGCGCGGTGAGCGACGTGGCTAGACCGAAGCGCTCGCGCAGCGTCGCGTGGATCGACGTGTGATCGTAGAGGCGGTGATCGACGGTGTTGGCGGGGATCCACGGCGACACGAGCACGGCGGGCACGCGAACGCCGAGTCGGTCGAAGCCGAACGAGAAGCCGTCCGCCTCGAACACGCCGTCGTCCGGACGCGGCGCGCGCGGCGGGAAGACGTGGTCGTACGTTCCGCCGTGCTCGTCGTACGCGATGACGAGAAGCGTCCGCTCCCACGCCGGCGACGCACGGAGAGTTTCGTAGACGTCGGCGATGAGGAGCTCGCCGAGCCGCACGTCGTGATTCGGGTGTTGGTCGTTCGCGCGCCACCAGAGAAAGTTGAGATACCGCGGTTCGATGAACGAATAGCTCGGGAGGGTCCCCGCTTTGGCGTCCGCTTTGAATCGATCGAACCGCTGTATCCGCGCCTTGCCGAGGTCCGAGCGCAGTCGCTCGAGGAGCAAGGAAACTGGAACGTCGTGGAAGTAGACGTTCCATGTGGCACCCGCCTCCTCGAGCTCGTCGAAGATCGTTCTCATTCGATATTCGCGGAGCACGTTCGCGGCGGCGCCGTCCGACGTCGCGGCGTGGACGAACAGCCGATTGGGCCACGTCGATGACGGGACCGACGCATGCCACCGATCGCACACCGCGAACTCGCGCGCGAGGCGGGTGAGAACGGGCAAGCGCTCCGGCGCGAAGCACGCCATTGCGCGGCGCGCCTGCGCCGCGTCGACGAATGGCAGCGAGGCGTAGTCCGTGACGAATCCGTCGTTGTTCCCCGCGTCCGAGTCGAACGACGACGCCGGCGCGCCATAGAGCTGCCGGGCCACGTGCGCGATTCCGTGGCTCGGATCGATTCGGAAATCGTCGATGTACTGCGCATCGTTCGAGACGACCACGCGGCCTCCAGCGCCGTCCGACACCGACTCGTCGCCGCGCAGGCCGTCGACGCGCGGATCGCTCCCCATCGTGAATCCGAGCATGTGATCGAACGAACGATTCTCCAGCATCAGCACGACGACGTGATCGATGCGCGCGAGCGAGCTTGTCATCGCCGCGATGCTATCTCGCGCGCCGATGCGCGCTCAAGCGAACACCGCCACCGTCCCACACCGCGCTCGCTGTGCGCGCGCGCCGCACAGAATTCGTTCCATGGACCGCTAATTCTCTCTCCGGCGCATGCACGAGTCCGCTGTCATTTCAGGTGTCTGCGCAGCTCCCACTCATTTGCAAATGCAATTTTATTTGAAGTTGCGAATCGCGTTTTCGAGGCCTATCGCTCAATGGCCACGATTCATTCGCGGACTCAATTCGAGTGAACGATCTTCACCGAGCCGCCGGAACCGTGAGCACGCAATACGACATCACCTGAAGCATTGTCGCCCACTCGCAAAGAGACGCTGTGGCTGCAATGCGACGGGAGAGATCCGTCCGACGCCGTACAACACGAGGAAAGACCATGAACACTGTATTTCGACGCGTGAGCTTCACTGCAGCGCTGCTCGGTATCGGGGTCGTGTGGATGATCGGTTGTTCGAGCCACCCATCCGAGGACATCGGGGCCACCGGAGAGACGGGGGAGGCGATTTCGACCACAGAGTCGCTCTCGCACGCGCGAATTTTGCCGCTCCAGCGGCCGGGTGTCGCGCTGCACAAGAGCAGCAGCGCGCAGGTGACGGCGGGGTCGGGGCACCTGACGTACCGCGGCGGGCCGCTCCTTCAGAACGTGAAGGTCATCGCGGTCTTCTGGGGGAGCGGAGTCGACAGCAGCGTGACGTCGCAGATCGGCGGGTACTACACCGCCGTCACGAACAGCGCGCACTTCGACTGGCTCAGTGAATACAACACCAACGGGTTGCACATCGGTCGCGGGACGTACGCGGGAGCGGTGACCATTCAACCCGGTACGGGATCGTCGGTATCGAATGCCCAGATCGCGTCGATCCTCGACAGCCAGATCACGGGTGGGACGCTTCCGCGCAACGACGCGAATACCCTCTACATGGTCTACTTTCCGCCGGGAGTGAGCATCTCTCTCGATAACTCGCAATCGTGCGTTCAGTTCTGTGCATTCCACAATACGTCCCGACGCGGCGACGGTACCAATCTCTATTATGGAGTCATGCCGGATCTCGGCGGTGCCTGCGCGGGTGGATGCGGCGGCGGATCGAAGTTTCAGAGCACGACGTCGGTGTCGTCGCACGAGCTCATCGAAGCGGTGACGGACCCTGCCGTCGGGATCAACGTCCTCAGCTGGTACGACGACAACCAAGGTGAGATTGGCGACATCTGCAACGGCCAGCAGGGAACGGTCGCGGGCTACACCGTTCAGAAGGAGTGGTCGAACCGCAACAACAACTGCATCGTGACGGACCCGAACGTTCCGCCGCCGCCGCCGCCGGACGCCGGGACTCCGCCGCCTCCGCCTCCGCCGCCTCCGCCGCCTCCGCCGCCTCCGCCGGATGCCGGGACTCCGCCGCCTCCGCCGCCTCCGCCGCCTCCGCCGCCTCCGCCTCCGCCGGGCACATGCTCCGCGCACGAAGCCGAGCCGAACGACGTCACGCAAGACGCCGATCCGATCGCGCAGTGCCTCGCGGGATCGCTCACGGCAGGCGACGTCGACATGTCGTCGTTCACGCTCACCGGCAGCGTCGCGTACGACGTCAAGGTCGCCGGGAACGGCGACGCCGTGCTTCACCTCTACAAGTACGTGAACGGCGGCTGGTACCGCGTCGCGAACACGACGAACCAAGAGGTCGCGCACACGTCGACGGGTGGCGGCACGTACCTCATCGTCGTCCGCTCGCCGACGAACGCGGCGCAGACGTACGTCGTCACGCGCCACTGACGCGAAACCGTCGCACCCTGATTCGCGTATTCTCCTCGGCGCTGCGTTCGCGGCGCCGAGGAGATCGCGATGTCACGCCCGAAGATTCAGAAGTCCGAAGCCGAGTGGAAGAAGGAGCTTTCGCCCGAGCAGTACGCCGTCTGCCGCGAGAAGGGGACCGAGCGCGCGTTCACCGGCGCCTACTGGGACTGCCACGACGCCGGCACGTACCGCTGCTCCTGTTGCAACGCCGCGCTCTTCACATCGGAGAGCAAGTTCGACTCGGGCTGCGGATGGCCGAGCTTCACCGTGCCGGTCGAAGGCGACGCGATCGACGAGCACGTCGACCGCTCCGCGTTCATGGTCCGCACCGAGGTCACGTGCAGCCAATGCGGCGCACACCTCGGCCATGTCTTCGACGACGGCCCCGCTCCGACGGGCCTTCGCTACTGCATCAATTCGGTCTCCGTCGCGCTCGAGAAGAAGTAGCGCAGCGCCTATGAGCGCAAGCGCCATGCGGGCGCGAGCCTAGCGAGATAGCCTTACAAGCGGCGTTTTCCCGGTTCCCATGTCTCTTGCGCGTAATCTCGATCGCGCTACTATTTAACGCCTCACGAACGTTACCGGTTACCCGACACGACTCGCTCTCGACTCTGGGATGGTCGCAAGGACTCTGGCGACGCCACGTGCAAGCGGTGGGCTTCCCTTCCGCGACCTCCCTCCGACGCCGGCTCATTGGATGGCAGGACCCCCGGTTTCTCTCCGAGCCGCAATAGCAAGTGAGACAGTCATGGGTAACAGGCTCTACGTCGGCAATCTGTCGTTCGATTCCACCATCGAGTCACTCCGCACGGCATTCTCCGAGCTCGGCGAGGTCACGGACGTTCACATCGTGACCGACCGTGACACGGGCCGTTCGCGCGGCTTCGGCTTCGTGACGATGGGCTCGTCGCAAGAAGCACAAAAGGCGATCGAAAAGATGAACGGGGCCATGCTCGACGGACGTCCCCTCCGCGTGAACGAAGCGGAAGAGCGGCAGAACCGCGGCGGCGGTGGTGGCGGCGGCGGCGGATTCGGTGGTGGCGGAGGCGGCGGCGGTGGTGGTCGCGGCGGTCGCGGGGGTGGCGGAGGCGGCGGTGGTGGCGGCGGCGGACGCAACCGCTGGTGATCGCCGGGCTGGCGCCTCGCCCTCGCGCTACGCTAGCCTCCAGGCCTAAATGAACTACCGACGAAATTCAGAAGCAGCGCAGCGCTTCGCCGAGCGGCGACAGCGCGAAGACGAAGCGCCGCGACTGCAAGCCGAAGTCCCCCGCCTCGAAAGCCTCAAGCTCGAGATCGAGGAGCGTCGCGCAGGCGGTGCGGTCGCAGAGTCCGCGCACATTCGACGCGTCGTCGTCGAGAACGCGCCGGCGCTGTTTCTCCTGCCGTGCGGCGACTCGTCTTGCAAAGACGGCGGCCACGACATCACGCGCGTCGTGATGCACGCGCTGCAGTCGAACGCGCCGCGCGTCGAAGGCGAAGACGCCTGCAACGGGCAAATCGGATCGGCGACCTGTTCGCGCGTCATGCGCTACGTCGCGCTCGCCACGTACCGCTGACGTTTCGAGGGGTTCCGATGCGCCGTGTTGCGGCGCAACAATTCGTCCTTGACGATCAGGGCACGAGGCCGTAGTTGTGCCCTTGTGATTGATTGTTGCGCTGCACAAGAACTGAACCTTCCCCTCCCTTCCGGGACGCTCCGGGCGCACCGCTTCGGGCCTGCCGGCGCGCCGCTCGTCGTTTGCGTCCACGGGCTCTCGGCCAACTCGCGCAGCTTCGACTTTCTCGGAGAGACGCTGGCGGCGAGCGATCGATGCGTCGTCGCGCTCGACCTGCGCGGCCGCGGATGGAGCGACGTGACGCGGCCCGGGACGTACGGATGGGCGAGCCACGCGCGCGACGTGCTCGCGGCAGCCGAGGCGCTCGGCGCGATGTCGTTCGACTACGTCGGGCACTCGATGGGCGCGTACATCGGGCTCGAGGTGGCGCGGCAAGCGGCGGCGCGGGTGCGGAAGATGGTGCTGATCGACGCGGTCGGTTTGCCGGAGGCGGCATCGATGCCGCCGATCCTCGGCGCGGTGCAGCGACTCGGCTCGGTGCACGCGGACGCGGACGCGTACGTCGCGGCCGTGCAGCGGCTCGGCACCGTGGTTCCGTGGAGCAAGTATTGGGATCGGCACTACCGCTACGACTTGGTCCCGGCGCGCGGAGGCGTGACGCCGCGCACGAACGCGGCGGCGGTGCTCGAGGACATCGCGTACGCGTCGACGCAGCAGCCGTACCGGATGTGGGGGAGCCTCGCGATGCCGACGTTGCTCCTTCGCGCGGCGCGACCTCTCGGGACGAGCTCGGGGTTCATCGTGAGCGCGGTGGATCGCGATCGCTTCGTCGCGGAGGTGCGCGGCGCCCGCGCGGTCGACATCGACGCAAACCACTACGGGATCGTCACGCACGCCGACGCGGCGGCGCAGACGAAGAGGTTTCTCTCATGACGCAGCAGCTCGTTTCGCTGGACGGGAAGCGCGCGCTCGTGACAGGCGCGGCGTCGGGGATCGGGCTCGCGGTCGCGCGCGAGCTCGCTGCGAGCGGCGCGGAGGTGCTCCTGAGCGACGTGTCGCGCGGACCGCTCGACGACGCGGCGGCGTCGATCCGAGGCGCGCGCGCGATCGCGGCGGATCTCTCGTCACGCGACGACGTGCATCGCCTCGCGCGCGAAGCGGCCGGAATCGACATCCTCGTCAACAACGCGGGGCTTCAGCACGTGAGCCCCATCGACGAGTTCGACGAAGCGAAGTGGGACAAGCTCTTGATGGTGATGCTGACCACACCGTTCCTGCTCATTCGCGCGCTCATTCCGACGATGTATTCGCGCGGCTGGGGACGCGTCCTCAACATCGGTTCGGTGCACAGCCTCGTCGCGTCGGCGTACAAGTCGGCGTACGTCTCGGCGAAGCACGGGCTCGTTGGATTGACGAAGACCGTGGCGCTCGAAGCCGCGGAGCGATCGTCCAACGTGACCGTCAACGCGATTTGTCCGTCGTACGTGCGCACGCCGCTCGTCGAACGGCAGATCGCGGATCAGGCGCGCGTGCATGGCGTCCCCGCAGCGGACGTCGTCAGCAAGATCTTGCTCACGCAGAACGCGGTCAAGCGGCTCATCGAGCCCGACGAGGTCGGAAAATGCGCGGCGTTTCTGTGCCGCGACGAAGCGTGGTCGATCACGGGGACCGCGCTCACGATGGACGCGGGGTGGCTCGCACATTAGCCTCGCATCGCAGATGCGAAGCTTCGACTTCTGGTTCGACTACTCGTGCCCGTACGCTTACCTCGCGAGCACGCAGATCGACGCGCTCGCGGCGCGCGCGAAGGCGACGATCGTCTACAAGCCGATGCTGCTCGGCGGCGTCTTCCGCGCCGTCGAGACATCGCAGAACCTCTTCAACGAGCTCTCGCCCGCGAAGGCCCGCCACAACGGGCTCGACATGCATCGATGGGCGGAGCTCTTCGGCGTTCCGCTCACGATGCCGGCGTCGCATCCGATGCGCACAGTCGAAGCGCTCCGCGCGACGATCGTCTGCGGCATTGATCCGAAGGTCGTCGCCGGTTTCTATCGCGCGTATTGGATCGACGGACGGCCACCGTCGGCGCCCGAGACGATGCGCGACGTGCTGACGACCGCAGGGCACGACGCGGATCGCGTGCTCGGCGCGCTCGACTCGGTGAAGGACGATTTGCGTCGTCGCACCGACGAAGCGATCGCGCTGGGGATCTTCGGCGCGCCCGCGTTCATCGTCGGCGACCAAATGTACTGGGGACAGGACCGGATGCAGTTCGTCGAGCGCGCGCTCGCGCGCATGGAGTGAAGATGGGACACACGCTCGAGCTGTATTTCGATTTCTCATCGCCGTTCGCGTACCTCGGGAGCACGCAGGCCGATGCGCTCGCGAAGCGGACCGGCGCGAAGCTCGAGTGGCGTCCGATGCTTCTCGGCGCGGTGTTCAAGGGGATCGGCTCGCCCGACGCGCCGCTCCTCACGTGGTCCGAGGCCAAGCGGCTCTACTACTTCCGCGATCTGCAGAGGTGGGCCGAGCATTGGGAACAGCCGTTCAAATTTCCGACGCGCTTTCCGATGGGGACGGTCAAGGCGCTTCGCGCGTACCTCGCGCTGCCGGAGGATCGTCGCGACGCGTTTCGCGCGGCGACGTTTCGCGCGTATTGGGCGGACGATCGCGACATCAACGACGAGGCAGTGTTGAAGGAGCTGATCGGATCGGGCGCGGACGAGGTGATCGCCAAGTGCGCGACGCAGGAGATCAAGGACACGCTCTTCGCGGCGACGAAGCGGGCGATCGACGCGGGCGTGTTCGGCGCGCCAACCTGGATCGTCGACGGCAAGGAGCTGTTTTGGGGGCAAGACCGGATCGAGCTCGTCGAGCGTGCACTACGCGCCTGAGGTAGCGTAGACGCTAGGGGAGAGCGTTCGCATGCACGGGAGAGCGGGGACCGCGGCGTGCAGCCGCATCGCACGGGCCATGCTCGTGTCGATGCTCGCGCTCGCTCCGCTCACCGCGTCGGGGTGCGAGCTCGTCCTCGGTATCGACAAGCACACGTCGCGCGCCGAAGACGTCGTGGATGCGACGAGCCCGGGCGACGACGGTGGCGGCGGCGACGCAGCGCCGATGTGCCTCTTGCCATCGAAGGGCGATGCGATGATCCGCCTCGGCGATTTCATTGCGTCGGCGGCGCGCTTCGATTTCTGTTTGCGCCGGACCGACGGCACATCGCCGATCGATGGCGCGCCGATCCTCGCGACGGGCGGCGCCGGATGCCCGCGCGGACTCGGCTACAAAGACATGCTCGCGCCGTTCGCGATCCCCGCCGGAAAATACGAGCTGCGCGTCATCGCGGCCGGCGGCGCGTGCGGTGACGCGGCGATCGCGACGTTGCCCGAGCTCGCGCTCGACATGCAGCCGCCGACGACGGTGGTTCTCCTCGGCGACGCCGCGCAGCCGAAGATCGACGTGCTCCGCGAAGGCCGACCGCAACGCCTCGGCACGAAGCTCCGCTTCGTTCACGCGATCCTCGGCGCCCCCAACTTCGACGTCGGTCTCCTCGATGGCCCCGCGCTTCCGGCGAAGGTCGCGGGGCTCTTCTTCGGCGACGTCGCGTACGGAGGCGTCGCGCCTCCCGGTTTCCCCGACGGCGGCAGCCAGAGCGTCGACGCCAACGGCTACGTCCAGCTCTCGGCCCCCGGCGGGCGCCTCGCGATCGGCGCCGCGCTCGCCGGCCATGCCGACGCGCTCATCGCGACCGCGACGATGCTCGCTGGCAACGACAGCTACACGTTTCTCGCGGTCGGAAGCGCGAGCGACGTTCGCTTTCCAAAGGAGCTCGTCGTTTGCGACGAAGGGAAGAACGACGGGATCTTCACCCACTGCGGGACGGTCCCGCCCGTCGAGGTGACCGTCGACACGTTCAACACGTACCTCTGGGGCCCGTTCGCGACGCTCGTTCCGGTGCGCCACGACGCGATCGTCAACGCGATCAGCCAGCTCTCCTCCGACGTCGCGTGCATCACCGAGGTCTGGTCGGACGACGACAGGCGCGCGATCATCGCCGCCGCGAAGAACCGATTCCCGTACTCGCTCACCTTCAGCGACACGCTTGCGACGCCCGTCGACGATCCGACCGATCAAAGCGGCGCGACGCCCCCCGCGCCGACGACCGCGGAATGCGAAGGGGTCGCGTCGCCGAAGCTCGAAGCGTTCCTCACGTGCCTGCGCGACAATTGTTCGACCAAGATCGGAGACGACACCGCGACCGTCGTCGACGATCCGGTCCCGTGCATCACGCAGTTCTGCCAGACGCCGGCGACGGGGCTCTTCTTCGGCAACGGCCCGCTGAAGGGATGCTGGAGCTGCGCCATCACGTCGCTCGAAGGGCGCGCCACGTTCGGACAAACGCGCACGGCGTGCACGACCGATCCGCGAGCGCGCTATGCGTTCGGAGGTCAGAGCAGCTTGCTCGTGCTGTCGCGTTATCCGATCAGCGCGTCCGAGCAGTGGGTGCTCCCGTCGACCGAGTGGCGGTCGAGCGTCTTGCGCGCCGAGCTCGCGCTCCCCAATGGAGTCGCACTCGATGCCTACTGCACGGAGCTCACGTCGCCGCAGACCGGCGTCACGCATCCGTACGCCGGCGCGTACGGAGGCACCGCGACGGACAGCGACGGCGCGTGGCTCGAAGAGCAGACGCTCCAGGCGAAGAAGCTCGTCGCGTACGTCACCCGCAAATCGGGCTCCGTCGGGCGGCGCGCGGTGCTGAGCGGCGAGCTCTACTCCGGAACGAACGCGGGCGGGCTCGAGCAGATCAATCCCACCGCGTTCGCCACGATTTCCTCGGCGTTCCCGATCGCCATGCGCCCCGACTACACGACCGCGTGCACGTTCTGTCCGGACAACCCGATCACGACGCCTCCCGGCCAGACCCCCAACGCGCTGAGCACGTGGACGAGCCTTACGTTCGCCGTGAACCTGCCCGTGACCGACATCGTGACGTCGAGCATCATCTTGAAAGACCAGACGATCCCGTATTCCTCGTACAAGATCCCCGCGTCTCCCTATTACGGATTTCGCACGGTGGTGAGGCTCCGGCCCTGAGTTGTGAGGGCTGGCACGGGCAGATACACTTCGGGGGAGACTGGGATCGCTTGTGCCGCGGTCTCCGACGCAGCTCATACCGGAGGGACTCGTGGCGAGCAGCAGCGAAGCCATCCCCGTACGAAGGGGGGAGATTCTCGCGGGCAAGTACCGCGTGGAGTCGCTGCTCGGCGAAGGCGGGATGGGCATCGTCGTCGCGGCCGAGCATCTTCAGCTCGGGCACACCGTCGCGCTGAAGATCCTTCGACGCAGCGCGCTCGACAGCCCCGACGCGGTCGAACGCTTCATCCGCGAGGCGCGCGCCGCGGCCAGCTTGCAGAGCGAGCACATCGCGCGCGTGTCCGACGTCGGCACGCTCGACTCCGGCGCGCCGTTCATGGTGATGGAGTTCCTCGAGGGAATCGATCTCGCGCGGCTCATCGACGTGAAGGGATCGCTCGCGATCGACGACGCCGCCGACTACGTGATCCAGGCGTGCGAAGCGCTTGCCGACGCGCACCTTCATGGGATCGTGCACCGCGATCTCAAGCCGGCGAATTTGTTTCTCACGGCGAAGCTCGACGGGTCGCCGCTCATCAAGGTGCTCGATTTCGGGATCTCGAAGACGAAGCTCGGCGCGCCTCTCGCCGAAATCACGTCGACGACGGCGATCATCGGATCGCCGAAGTACATGTCGCCAGAGCAGATGCAGGACAGCCGCGCCGTCGACGCGCGCTCCGACATCTGGTCGCTCGGCGCGATCTTGTACGAGATGCTCACCGGGACGCGCGCGTTCGACGCGCCGACGATCGCGACGTTGTGCGTGAAGATCTTGCAAGACGACGCGCCGACGCCGCGCACGCTGCGTCCGAATCTGCCTGTGGAGCTCGAGGCGGTGGTCATGCGCTGCCTGCAAAAGGATCCGGCGGCGCGGTTCGGCAGCGTGGCGGAGCTCGCGGAGAGCTTGCGATCGTTCGCGCCGGTCGAGACGCAGTCGCTCGTGACGCGCATCGCGCGGATGATGGCGGCGGGCCCGTCGAAGCCGCACGTGCCGCGCGCGGACAACATGGATTCGCGGCCGAGCGCGTCGACGCTCGCGGCCGACAGCGGGAGTGAAGGGGTGGACTCGGCGTCGTCGCTGCGCGCGTTGCGGGTCGCGCGCCGATCGTCGGCGGCGGTGGTGGAGAATGCGACGCCGCTCCCGGTGTCCGCGATCGAGCGACGCACGTCGAGGCCGATGGTCATCGCGATCGTCGCGGTGACGTTGATCATCATCGCGTTCGTCGCGGGGCGGCGCAGGACGATGGATCCGCCGGCGAACGCGACGGTGCCGCCGCCCGCCTCGAGCGTCGGCGTCGCGATCCCGCTGCCGAGTCAGGTGACGACGACGACCGCCACGGCGACGGCGATCGCGACAACGGCGATCGCGACGACGACCGCTCCGTCCACGAGCGCGTCGACGACGGCATCCGCGGTCGCGTCGACCCCGGCCACGACGATCGCGCCGCCACGCGGCACACACCCATCCGCGCCGACCTCGACCTCGACCTCGACCTCGACCTCGACCTCGACCTCGATCCCGACACCGACCTCGACCCCGACACCGACCCCAACCGCCCTGCCCACATCTACCGGAGTCAACGACCGTGTCCTCGAAGAACGTCGCTGAGCGTCTCCTCGCCGCAGCGCTCGTCGTCGGGTGCGTTGTCCTCGCCGCTCCTCCGGCGCGCGCTCAGCGCACCGACGCCGACGTGAAGGTCGCGCAGTCGCTCTTCGACGAAGGACGCACCCTCATGAAGAGCGGTCAGTACACGCAGGCGTGCCCGAAGCTCGCCGAGAGCCAACGCCTCGATCCCGCGCTCGGAACGCTCCTCAACCTCGCGTTGTGCCATCGACTCGAAGGGCGCCTCGCGACGGCGTGGACCGAGTTTCACGACGCGGTCGGTCTCGCGCGACAACAAGACCGCGCCGATCGCGAGAAGTACGCGCTCGCGCAGCTCGGCGAAATCGAGCCGCACATCTCGCAGCTCACGATCACGCTCGCGCCTGGCGCAGCCGAGCCCACGCTCGAAGTGACGCTCGACGGCACCGTCGTCGGTGAGGCCGCGCTCGGCACCCCGATCAAGATCGATCCGGGAACGCACCACATCGAAGCGCGCGCGCGCGGCAAGCAAACGTGGGGGGTCGACGTGCAGGTCGGCGCCGATACCGATCAGAAATCGATCGCCATTTCTCCGTTGAGCGCGACACACGTGTCGATGGTGTCGCAAGGAACGAAGCGCACCGCGGGATGGATCGTCGGCGGCGCGGGCGTCGCGGCGCTCGGCGTCGGCGTACTCAGCGGGCTTCAGGCTTCGTCGAAGTGGAGCCAGCGAAACGACGCTTGCGTCGCCGACGTGTGCAGCGCGGCCGGGCTCGCGGCGGACAAGAACGCGCGCCGCTGGGCGACGGTCACCGACGTCGCGCTCGCGCTCGGCGCGATCGGTCTCGGCGTCGGAACGTACCTCGTGCTCACGAGCGGCACGCGCGTCGAGGTGCGCACCGAGGTCGGCGCGCGCGGCGGCGCGGTCACCGTCGGCGCGGCTTGGTAGACGCCTACAGCTTCTCGACGACGACTTCGTATTTGTGCGCGGTGGCGGCGTGGCCTTCGGTCACGGAGATGCCGTAGACGCCCATCGGGAAGCCGCCCGGGATCGTCGCGGTCGTTCCGTCCTCGCCGACTTGCACGCACCACGTACGGTTCGTGTCGAGGTGCGTGACGTGAAAGACGGCGAGCTTGAGTGCCGGTTGGCCTGCGGCGGGGCGCAGGATCATGTGACCCGATAGATCGTCCTTGAGCTCGACGAGATGCTTCGCGGGCAGCGCGGCGGACTTGCAGCTCGGGCTGTCCTTCGACGCGTCGGCCGTGCCGCGCAAGACCATGCGGTCCGTCTGGAGGATGTCGATGCGCGCGTTCGGCGGAACGTCGGTGTGCGGCGTGCTCGAGCAACCGGCGAGCGCGGAGAGCGCGGCGACGGCGGCGGCGAGCGAGACGATGGAGCGGAACGAGTGGCTGCGAGCGCGGTAGGACATTTGGTTTCTCCTGTTCGGCGCGGTGTGTCGCCGTCGCCGAGCGCTTAAGCACGCGCGGTGCCACCGAGAGCGCGTCGCTACCAATCGCACGACGCGGCTGTTTTCGTGGGTAGAGCCTTTGTCCGACAGGCGGCGCTCTGAATGAACGCCCATTCATTCTCGCAATGCACGAATGCGATCCTGCACCAGCGCCAGCGCAGAGCGGTCGTGACCACCTTGTACTATCGTGCGCCGCGCATGACCGACTCCCCTCGTCGCACCTTCTACCCGCCGATCGACGCCTACCGCACCGGACGCCTCCGCGTCTCCGACGTCCACGAGCTTTATTTCGAAGAGTCGGGCAACCCGAACGGCAAGCCCGTCGTCTTCTTGCACGGCGGTCCGGGCGCCGCGACCGAGCCGAAGCATCGCCGCTTCTTCGATCCCGCCGTCTATCGCATCGTGCTCTTCGATCAGCGCGGCTGCGGAAAGAGCACGCCGCACGCGTCGCTCGTCGACAACACCACCTGGCACCTCGTCGACGACATCGAAGCGCTTCGCGCACACCTCGGCATCGACAAGTGGCAAGTGTTCGGCGGCTCGTGGGGGAGCGCGCTCGCGATCGCGTACGCCGAGACGCATCCCGATCGCGTGAGCGAGCTCGTCCTACGCGGGATCTTCCTCTTGCGAAAGCAGGAGATCGAATGGTTTTACCAGCGCGGCGCGGGGGCGATCTTCGCCGACGCATGGGACGAGTACGTCGCGCCGATCCCCGAGACCGAGCGCGGCGATCTCGTGCGCGCGTATTACAAACGACTGACCAGCGACGACGCGGCCATACGCCAAGAGGCGGCGCGCGCATGGAGCGTGTGGGAAGGAAAGACGAGCTGCTTGATTCCGAATCCGGATTGGATCGCGACGACGTCCGGCGACGAGTTCTCGCTCGCGTTCGCGCGGATCGAGTGCCACTACTTCGTCAACGACGGCTTCTTCTTGGGCGGGCGCGATCTCCTCGCGAACGTCGGCAAGATTCGCCACATCCCGGCCGTCATCGTGCAAGGTCGCTACGACGTCGTCTGCCCGATGGAGACCGCGTGGGCGCTCCATCGCGCGTGGCCCGAGGCCGACTTGCGCATCGTCGCCGACGCTGGGCACGCGGCGACCGAGCCGGGAAATCTGCACGAGCTCGTCTCCGCCACCGATCGCTTTCGCGGAGCGAAGTGAAGAAGGAGGATCTCTGCGTCGGCGCGACGGTCGGCGATCGCTACCGACTCGCGCGCGAGATCGCGACGGGTGCGATGGGATCCGTGTTCGAAGCGGAAGCGACGGACGGGGCGCGAGTCGCGGTGAAGACGCTCTTGTCGACGCGCGGGAAAAAAGACGGACCGGAGCGGCGCGCGCGATTTCTCCGCGAGGCCGGGCTGTCGGCGACGCTCGTCGATCCGCACATCGTCGCGGTGCTCGATCACGGCGTCGACGCGGCGACCGACACGCCGTACCTGGTGATGCCGTTGCTGAGTGGCGAGGATCTCGCGCGCGTCATCGAGCGCGTCGGCGCGATCGATCCGAAGGTGTGCGTCGCGATCTTCGTCCAAGCGTGCAAAGGGCTCACGGTCGCGCACGGGGCGGGCGTCGTTCACCGCGACGTCAAGCCGTCCAATTTGTTTCTCGAAGCGGACGCGGACGGCAGCATCGTCGTCAAGGTGGCCGACTTCGGGCTCGCCAAGGTGTTCGACGACGCGGTGCAGTCGCTCACGGCGTCGGGGCGCTTCATGGGGACGCCGCACTACGTGTCGCCGGAGCAGGCGACGAACGCGAAGCGCGTCGATGCGCGGAGCGATGTGTGGAGCCTGGCGATGAGCCTCTACCACGCGCTCGCGGGCGTTCCGGCGTTCGCCGGGGTGCGCTCGTTCATGCAGCTCGTCCTCGAGCTGACGGGGCCGAAGGGGGTGCGCGCGATTCAAGAGGCGGCGCCCTGGATCGATCCACGCCTCGCGCGCGTCGTGCATGGATCGCTCGTCGCGGATCCCGAGCTGCGTTGTCCGAGCATGACCGAGCTCGCCCTCGCGCTCGAGATGGCGGTCGGGATCGACGTCGCGCGTGCGAAGGTCACGGCGAGCGACGTGCGCGCCGCGAGCCGAGCCGCGGTCGCCGAGCGCACCGATCTCCCCGCGAGCTGGGAGGAGCTGCTTCGGTTCGGATGACAGGCTAAGATGACGTCGTGATCGTTCAACGCCGCATCGAAGAGAAGCTCGCGGGCGCGCTCGCGCCGACTCATCTCGTCGTCGAGAACGAGAGCCACATGCACAGCGTCAAGCCGGGCTCCGAGACGCACTTCAAGGTGCTCGTCGTCAGCGCGGCGTTCGAAGGGGTGGGGCGCGTCGAGCGGCAGCGCAAGGTCAACGCCGCGCTCTGCGACGAGCTCGCGTCGGGCGTGCACGCGCTCACGATGCGCGCGCTCACGCCGTCGGAGTGGGAGGGGGGCGGCGCGGCCGGATTCGTATCGCCGAAGTGCGCCAACGCGCCGAGCGGCTCGAAAACGGGCTGAATACCGCGCAGTGCCGCACGTCCTACCTTTCGGCGCCGTCGGGAGAGCTATCGCCGATCCCGTGCGTATGTTGATTCGGCGAAGCACGCGGAGGGAGATCCAGAAATGAAGCCGTCATCGGGAAGATTGCTCATCGGAATCGCGGGATTGACCTTGCTGGTGGGCTTCTTCCTTCCGTGGATCGACGTCGGCTCGTCGATGATTCGCGTGCAGGTCTCGGGCTTCAACGCGGTGCGCGCGAGCAACACGTTCGGCGGGCTCGAGGCGATGATGATCGCCGTCCCGATCGCGGGCCTCGCGATGATGATCGGCGCGTTCGCGTCGACGCGCGCGGCGCGCATCGCGTCGCTCGTCGCCGGGCTCACGCTCGGTGGGTTCACCGGATGGAAGATCGTTTCGACCTTCTTCGCGGTGACGGGTTGGGGACTGTGGCTCGTGATCGCCGCGGGCATGTGCGCGGTCGTCGCGCCGATGCTCATCGCGCGCGAATCACGCTCGCGAGGCTAGTCGCGCACGTCTCCATCGCACGCGCGATGACGGCCGCGTCGCCGACACCTCCATAGCGGAGCGCGGCGTAGCGCGTGACGAGCTCTGCGGCGTCGCGGAGCTCGGCGTCGGCGAGGCGAAACGCGAAGCGCTCGAGCGGCTCGGACGGCGCGCGCGCGATCCCGCGGGTCGCGAGCGCGTCGAGGAGATGCGCGAGGCACGCGAGCGGGCGATCGTCGGCGGTCGCTTCGAACGCGATCGCGCGCGCGCCGCGGCGACGTCGCAACCGGACGAAGCGCAGCACCGCGAAGAGCGCGATGAGCGCCGCCGCGGCGATCGCGAGCTCGGTCACGGTGAGCCGCGCATACCAATCGGCGATCGCCGACCACGCCGCCGCCGCGACGTCAGCGAGCGCGCGCGCCATCGACGCGTCGCGCGCGAGGTTTTCTTCGACCTTCGACGCGGGCGTCGGATCGACCGTCCGCCACTCGCCACTGACCCACGCCTCGACCCACGAGTGCGCGTTCTTCTGCCGCACGATGTACTGGCCGGTGAGCGGATTACGCTCGGCGACGCGGTAACCCGCCGCGACGCGCGCGGGAATGTTCGCGGCGCGCGCGAGGAGCGTCATCGCCGACGCGAAGTACTCGCAGTGCCCCTGTTTGTTCACGAGCAAGAAATCGAGGATCGGATCGTTCGCGGGGCGCTCGAACGACAGCGAGTACGTGTAGTCCTCATCGAACCGGCGCGAGATCTTCGCGAGAACGACGTCGGGCGCGTCTTTGGGATCGGTCCACTCGCGAACGATTTTTTCGAGGGCCGGGCGCAGCGACGGCGGAAGGCGAAGATCGTCCGGCGTCGGCGCGAGGACCTGAAGCGCGTCGGGCGCGCTCGCGTCGAACCAGTAGCGATCGTAGCGCTTGCCGGCGGACGGGCGCATCACGCCCATCGGGTCGAGGAGCGCCTCGCCGGCCGACGAGCCGAGCGATCCCGCGTGGATCGGGACGAAGTATCGCTCGCCCCATCCGCCGACCCGACGTACCTCCACGCCGCCCGCCGAAGCGGCTCGCCCGCTCGGGAGCGTGACGATGCGCGTCTCGGCGTGGGCGAGTCCCCAGCTCGATCCGCGCGGCTCGAAGCGATCGTAGACCGCGCCGCGCAAGTAGTCGGTGCGCGGACCGGAGACGCGCAGGACGATCTCGTCCGACTTCTTGAGATCGCGGAGCGCGCCGAGACGAAGCTCGCCCTTGAAGCCGATGAACTCGTACGCCGAGTCGAAATACGTCTGCGTGTAGTCGTAGAGGAGCGGCAGCTCGCGCGCGATGCCCGCGGCGACGCCGAACGCCGCGACGACGACGGCTGCGGCCGCGATCTTCTGTCCGCGCGACTGCTCCGCCCAACGCGCACGCGCGGGATCGTCCGCGCGAAGCGACGCGAGCGACGCGACGAAGAACGCGATCGCGAGAGAAGCGTAGACGGGACCGAGACGCGTCGCGCCGCACGCCGCGACCGCGACGACGCCGAGGGCGAACGTCATTTGCGAAAAGGCGCGGTCGCTCGCGCGCGTCCAGACGCGTGACGTCGCCCCGACGAGCGCGGCCATCGCGACGGCCGACGCGAGACCGGGGAGCGTGCCGGTGCCGTAGCCCGGCTCGGGGGTTCGCGCGAGCCCGAGCAAGACGCCGACGCCGGCGGCGACGCCGAGGACGACGCGCTGCCCGCCCGATGCGAGTGACAAACGCCTCCGCGTCGCGAACGACGCGACGAGCGCGACGGCGACGATCGCGGCAGCCCCCCACGATCCGCTCGCGTAACCGTAGAGCGCGGTGGCGAGCAGGAGCGCGACGCTCACAGCGCGAGCCCTTCGCCGCGCTCGATCGCCTCGACCGCGATCGTCTTCGACTCGCGACCCGACGAGCCGCTCGCGTCGCCGACAGCGACGACGGTGCACGCCACGCCGTGCCCGCGGATCCGTTCGGCCAGCACCCCTTCGTCGCGCGCGAGCGACACGACGACGACGCACGACAGGCGCGACAGGTGCGTCGCGAGGCGCGCGACGAGCGCGTCCGGCGCGATGCGCGGCCCCGGCTCGACGCACGCGAGCAGATCGAGCGCCTGCTCGAGGAATCCGAGGCTGCGGCCGAGCGTGAGATCGTGAACGCGATCGCCGACGACGAGGAGATCGATGAGCGCCTCGCCTCGGCTCAAGTGCGCGACGACGCCCGCCGCGAGCGAGATCGCGCCTTCGAGCAGTCGCTCGGGATCCTTGGCGCCCGCCGACTCCGCCGCGCCGACGTCGGTGTCGAGGATCACGCCGATGCGGCTGAAGTACTCCTCTTGGTATTCGCGCACGACGGGGACGCCGAGGCGTGCCCAGCTGCGCGCGTGGAGATCGCGCACGGGATCGCCGACGCGGTACGGGCGCACGCCGAGGAGATCCATCGACTCGCCGGTCCTCGACGCGAGCGCGACGCCGCCGGGTTGATGCCGGCGTCCGGTGGGAAGACGAAGTCGCTCGACCCGCGCGATCTTCGGAATGACGAGGAAGCGGCAACCCGTCGTCGCGATCGGACGACCGAGCGCAAGGCCGAGCGGAACGAGCGCCGCCGCGCGAAACGAATCGAGGTGATGCTCGCCGCGCGCGACGAAGCGCCCGCCGATCTCGACGCGCGCCGTACCGCCTGCCGCGAGACGCCGCACGCGCGGACGCTCGCCGGTCCAACGCCCGTCCCACGGCAAGAACGGTCCGCGCACGCGGAGCGCGTGGAGATCCCTCTTGCCGTCGTTGCGGAGATGGATCGCGAAACGGATCTCTTCGCCGATCGTCACGCGCTTCGGAAGGACGACCTCGACGCGCACGTCGTCGAGCCGGTACGCGCGTCGCACGCCGAGAGACGCCACGACCAACGCGACGAGCGCGCCCCACACGAGGTAAAGGTCGGTGTGACGAACATCGATCGCGAAGCCCGCGACGAGGAACGACATCAACGCCACGACACGCCCTTCGTCGCTCAGCGCTTCGAGAAGCCCCACGAGCGGAGCCACCGCGCGACCGAGCGCACCTTGGCGGAGGCGGTCGCGCGCCGTCTTCGTCGACGGGATGAGGATGTGGTTCAGCTTCGCGAGGTTCAGCGGCCTCACGTCGGAACTTCCACGCGCTCCACGATCGCCGCGAGCACCGACGCGCTCGTCACGCCTCCATAACGCGCTTGCGTCGTGAGGAGCACGCGATGCGCGAGCACCGGCGCGGCGAGCGCTTGGATGTCGTCCGGCGTGACGTACGTCCTTGCCTGCAAGAGCGCGCGCGCTTGCGACGCGCGAAAGAACGCGAGCGCCGCGCGTGGGCTCGCACCGAGCTCGAGGCTCTTGTCGTCGCGCGTCGCAGCGATGACGCGCAACAGGTAGCGCGCCACGCTCTCTTTCACTTCGATCTCGCGCACGGCAGCTTGGAGCGCGAGGAGCTGCTTCTGGTCGGCGACCGCTTCGACCGCGTCGAGCGGGTTCGCGCGCTGGCGTGCGAAGAGCATTTCGAGCTCGGCCGTCGGCGACGGATAACCGACGCCGATCCGAACGAGGAACCGATCGAGCTGCGCCTCCGGGAGCGGATACGTCCCTTGGTAGTCGACCGGATTTTGCGTGGCCAAGACGAAGAACGGCTGCGGCAGCGGATGCGTCACGCCATCGACCGTCGCCTGCGCTTCGTTCATTGCCTCGAGGAGCGCCGACTGCGTGCGCGGCGACGCGCGGTTGATCTCGTCGGCGAGGAGCACGTTCGTGAAGATCGGACCGCGCAGAAACGAGAACGTCCCCTCGCGCGGGTTGAGGACTTGCGCGCCGAGGATGTCGGCCGGGAGAAGATCGGGGGTGAACTGCACGCGCGTGAACGTGATCCGAAACGCGCGCGCGAGCGCCTTTGCGAGCGTCGTCTTGCCCACGCCCGGGACGTCCTCGACGAGGACGTGACCGCCGCCGAGCACCCCCACGAGCAACAGATCGATGACCTCGGGTTTGCCGTGGATCACCGCGCCGAGCGCGCCGCGAATGCGATCGATGGGCCCACGTGCATCTAGCACGTGGGCACTCTCTCCCTTCGAGTCGTTCGTCTCTTTCATTCGTCCTCCGGAACGTCTTTTTCGTTTTCGAGGACGACGAGCAAGAAGACGAGGAGCGCCGTGCGACGCGCCGACGGCGAGAAGCCTTCGAACTTGAACGAGTAGGCGCGCTGCCTGCGGATCGGCGGCGCGAAGACGACGTTGCCCGCGTCGTCGATCGCGATGCGCTTGCCGTTGTCGCTGACGATCTCGTCTTTCTCTGCGAACCGAAGCGGCGTGCGCCGGCCTCCGTAGACGACGCGACCCTCCGGGCCGATCGAGAGCCGCTCCTCGCCCTTCGTTCCGAGGACGCGCCCCTCTTTGATCTTGCCGACGATCTCCTTGCTGTCGCGAAGCGCGCCGTCTTTGTCGAGCGACAGCACGAGCGCCCCGCGTTTCCCGCGCACGATGACGAGCTGCATCGCCATGATCGGAAACTCTTCGTTCGCGCGCGCAGCCTCGACCTTCGCGATCTGCGCCGGCGATGGGCCGCACCCCGTCGACACGAGCGCCAGCACGAGCAGCGCGAACGCGAGCGACGTCATGCGAGAGACCACGCATCGAGGAAAGCAGGATCCGCACGCGCAACGAAGAGTATTTCGCTGTGGTATGCACGCGCGGTGCTGGACGCGTTCTGGTCGCTTCGCAAGCTCGGGCGCGTCTTTTGGGTTTCGAACGCGGTCTATTGCCTCGACGGCGCGGCGTACTTCGGGATCCTCGCGATCCTGACCCTCTTCCTCGGGCAGGACGCGGGGCTCGGCGACGTGTGGGCCGGTTACTCGGTCGCGTACTTCACCGGCATGATGACCTTGTTTTCGGCGACGCTCGGCGGCGTCACCGATCGCCTCGGCGTGCGCAAGGCGCTGACGATCACGATCGTCGCCGCGCTCGCCGGACGCACGCTCCTCACGTGCGCGCCGTCGCTCCCGGCGCACACGGCAATGGCGTGGATCGGTCTCACGCTGATGGCGTTCTCCGCGGGCGCGATGCAACCCGCGGTCTACGCTGGCGTGAAGCAGTCGACGACGAAGGAGACGTCGGCGGTCGGCTACAGCTTGCTCTATTCGCTGTCGAACGGCGGGCTCGTCGTCGTGTCGTTCGCGTCGTCGCCGGTGCGCGCAAGGTGGGGACCGACAGGCGTCATCGCGATGTGCGCGGCGATCACCGTCGTCTATCTGCTCATCCACATCATCGGGTTCCCGCGCAACGAAGGCGAGCCCGTGCGCAGCGCGACCCCCACGGTCGCGAAGAAGCTCGATCTCGGATCTCTCCGCGAGCACGCGCTCGCCAATCCGCGCTTCCTCTTCTTCATCTTCGTCCTGCTCGGTGTCCGCACCCTCTTCGCGCACCAGTGGCTGACGATGCCCGACTACGTCACGCGCGCGTACGCGCCCGAGGTCGGCGCGCGGTTCGAGTGGATCGTGTCGGTCATCAACGGATCGATCATCCTCGTCTTCACGCCGATCGTCGCCGCGCTCACGCGCCGCATCCACGTCGTCACGATGATGATCGTGGGCACGACGGTCAGCGCGGGCGCGACGTTTCTCCTCGTGCCGGGCCCTCAGCTCTGGGCGCTCCTCGCGTACATGGTCGTCTTCTCGTTCGGCGAAGCGATGTGGTCGTCGCGCTTCTACCAGTACGCTGCCGAGACCGCGCCGCCGGAGAAGGTCGGCGTGTACATGGGCGTCGCGATGATTCCTTGGTTCATCGCGAAGTTCACGACCGGCTTCTACTCCGGCAGCATGCTCGAAGCGTTCTGCCCGAAGGACGGTCCGCATCGCACGGGGACGATGTGGCTCATCTACGGCGTCATCGGGATGACGTCGCCGATCGGGCTGCTCCTCGGACGCAACTGGCTTCAGCGCGGATCGATCTCGGAGCGATAGCGTCGCTGCGTCTACCCCCGCCCGGTCAGAGTCAACGGCCAGTTGACACGTCGCGACCGCGCGTACGGACAATTCCAGGGGAATGTGTCGCGGGCGGCATGGAACGGTCCTCGCTGATGCGTCGTGCATGCGATCGAACCTCCTCCTCCTCGGACTCCTTCTCGCAGTACCCCTTTCGCCGGCGTGCTCGAGCGCGCCGCTTTCGAACGAGCAGACCGACTCGACGAATCAAGAGATCACGATCAACGACATCATGTCGCGCGCGCGCGAATGGGTGGCGGACGCCGTCCCGTACTGCGGTGGCGTTCGCGGCGGCACCGACTACATCTGCGGCGGCACGTGCCAGAGACCGTCGCGCGCGTGGAATAACTTCCGAACCGACTGCTCCGGGTTCGTCTCGTGGGCGTGGCAGATCATGGATGACCCCGCGACCAGCGAGTACATCTACGATCGCTCCGGCTCGAGCGGATGGTCCACGATCTCGATCGACAGCCTGCAAGCCGGCGACGCGCTCGTCACGAATGGCCACATCAAGCTGTTCTCGCATTTCGTCGGCGGCGGCGCGGCGGACATCCTCGAGGAGTACGACTGCAACCGCGTCGCGCACGAGCAAGTGCAGGGCTTCTCGCGCAGCGGCAACTCCGTGCACTTCAGCGGTGACTCGCGCACGTACCACGCGGTCAGGCGAAACGGGCTCGCGTCGAACCAGCCGCCGCCGCCGCCCCCGCCGCCGGCGCAGGTCGTCGAGATCGCGTTCCAGGCGAACACGACCGACTTGTGGACGACAGGAAACGCTGGCACCACCGATTGGAAGCTCGGGATGATGCCAAAGACGAGCCCGAGCATCGCCGCGCTCGCGGGCGGTGGATTCGAAGTCGCGTTTCAGGCGAACACGGGCAACCTCTGGACGGCAGGGAGCGCGGGGACCAGCGATCTGCACCTTGGAATGATGGCGGGGACGAGCCCGAGCATCGCCGCGCTCCCGGGTGGCGGATTCGAGATCGCGTTTCAAGCGAACACGGGGAGTCTCTGGACCGTCGGAAGCGCAGGCAATCGTGACTGGGCGCTAGGAATGATGAAGGGGACGAGCCCCAGCATCACGGCGCTGCCGGGTGGCGGATTCGAAGTCGCGTTCCAAGCGAACACGGGCAACCTCTGGACAGTCGGTAACGCGGGCAATCGCGACTGGGCGCTCGGAATGATGGCGGGCACGAGCCCGAGCATCGTCGCGCTCTCGGGAGGCGGATTCGAGGTCGCGTTCCAAGCGAACACCACGAGCCTTTGGACGGTCGGAAACGCGGGCAACAGAGATTGGGCGCTCGGCATGATGACGGGGACGAGCCCGAGCATCGCCGCGCTACCCAACAACGGATTCCAGGTCGCGTTTCAGGCGAATACGACCAACCTCTGGACGGCAGGCACCGCCGGCATCACCGATTGGCATCTGGGCATGATGCCGGGGACGAGCCCGAGCATCGAGGCGCTCCGCAGCGGTGGATTCCAAGTGACCTTCCAAGCGAACACGACGGCGCTTTGGAAAGCCGGAAGCGCGGGCACGGGCGATTTGCACCTCGGGCTCGGAGCGGGCACCAGCCCGTCGGGCTCGTGACGTCGATCCTTCGCGGCGGCGCCTTCGCTCTCGCGATCGGCGCGCTCGCCGCGTGTGGATCGCAATCGGCGGACGACGCCTCCAAGAGTCGCGAGGCGCTCTCACCGTCGCCCAACGACAAAGCGGCGTACGACTTCTTCGTCGGCAAAGGGCTCACCAACTTCCAGGCGGCGGGCATCATTGGCAATCTGGATCAGGAGTCGCAAATGAACCCGGCCGCGTCGCAGCCCGGTGGGCCCGGGCGCGGCATCGCGCAGTGGTCGGCCGGCGGACGATGGGACACGGACCAGAACGACAACATGCTCGCGTATGCGCGCGCGCATGGGCTGTCGGCAATGTCGCTCGGCGCGCAGCTCGAGTTCATTTGGTACGAGCTCACGACGGTCCCGAGCTACGGGCTAGCGGCCCTGCGACGGACGACCAACGTCTCGGACGCGACAGTCGTGTTCGAGGACGATTTCGAGGGGTGCGGAAACTGCGCGACGTCCACGCGCATCGCGTACGCGCAGGCGGCGTTGCGCGCGTACGGTTCGTCGGCACCACCGCCACCACCACCTCGCGCGCAGGTCCTGGAGATCGCGTTCCAAGCGAATACGACGGATCTCTGGACGACGGGGAGCGAGGGCACCACCGATTGGCATCTCGGAATGATGCCCGGAACCAGTCCGAGCATCGCCGCGCTGCCCAGCGGATGCGCGATCGCGTTTCAAGCGAACACCGGAAACCTCTGGACGGCGGGAGCGGCTGGGACCACCGATTGGAAGCTCGGCATGATGCGCGGGACGAGCCCGAGCATTACCGCGCTATCGGGCGGCGGGTATGAAATCGCGTTTCAAGCGAACACCGGCAGTCTCTGGACGGTCGGCAGCGCAGGCCATCGAGACTGGGCACTCGGCATGATGAAGGGCACGAGCCCGAGCATCGCGGCGTTGCCGGGCGGTGGATTCGAGGTCGCGTTTCAGGCGAACACTGGCAGTCTCTGGACCGTCGGCAGCGCGGGCGATCGAGACTGGGCACTCGGCATGCGGGTCGGCACGAGCCCGAGCATCGTCGCACTGGCCGGCGGCGGCTTCGAAGTCGCGTTCCAAGCGAACACGAGCTCGCTCTGGACCGTCGGGAGCGCGGGCAACCGAGACTGGGGACTAGGAATGATGGCCGGGACGAGCCCGAGCATCGCGGCGCTGCCGAACAACGGATTCCAAGTCGCGTTTCAAGCCAACACGACCGATCTCTGGACGGCAGGCACGGCAGGAATCACCGACTGGCACCTCGGCATGATGTCCGGGACGAGCCCGAGCATCGAAGCGCTCCGCAGCGGTGGATTCCAAGTCACGTTCCAAGCGAACACCGGCGCGCTTTGGAAGGCCGGAAACGCGGGCACCGGCGACTTGGGCCTCGGAATGGCCGCGCACACGAGCCCTTCAGGGACGTGATGCGGAGCGAACGTGGGCGCGCGATCCGCACGCGCGCTCACGGACAGACCGCGAAGCCTCGCGCGCTCGGGTTCATGTCGAACCCGCTCGATGTGCCGAGGTCGCGCGCCGCCGCCCATCCTGGCAGCAGGTGCTCGTCACCGACGGCGCGGTACCACGTCGTGTTGCCACCGTCGTGGAGCTCGCCCATGCCCCAACAATCGAAGGCGCTGTCGATCGAATTCAAATGATCGACGATCGGGCTCGACCTGGACGGCTTGCCGTGAAGATCCGTGTACGGACTGTTTTGGCAGTAGAGCTTGCCGTTCGCGTGCACGCTGCAGTCGTGCGAGCCGTCGCCCTTTCCGACGAACGGGGCGTCGAACGGCGCGGCGTCGGTGATCCCGTCCGCGATCGCGTCCACGCTGGCGTCCCCCGCATCTCGGACCGGGCCTCCGCTCAACCCATCGAGGCTGCAGCGCGACAAGACGAGCAACGGCGCGACGAGAGCGCTCGCGCAGAAGAGAACGCGTCGCGAGGGCATCGAGCAAAGTCTAGCGGGTTTCCACTGCGCGAGCGCGGATGCTACGAATCAAGCGTGCGGGCGGACGTCATGCGCGGTGTGATTTGCGGCCTCGCCACCGCATGCTTGCTCACGTTCCCGACGACGGCGGCCGCGGACGACGGCGAGGCCGATCGCGCGAGGTGCAAAGCGTCGTACGAGCGCGCGCAAGTCTTCGTCCGCGACGAGCGCCTCGAAGCGGCGCGTGCGCAGCTCCTCATCTGCGAGCAGACGTGCCCGGTCGAGCTCGTGACGGACTGCCGGAAGTGGCGTCGCGACGTCGACGCGCTGACGCCCGCGGTGCGCGTCGTCGTGCGCGACACGCGCGGTCGCACGCTCACGGACGTCCGCGTCACCGAGGACGGGCGAGCGCTCGCCGGCCCCCTCGACGCGCCGATCGCGATCGAGCCCGGCGCGCACGTGCTCGTGGTGGAGCGTGCGGGCTACTCCCCTGCCGTGACGCGCTTCGACGTCCACGCCGGAGAGCGCGATCGCACGATCGTCGTCGTGCTCGTTCCGATCGAAGCGACGGCGCCGCCCGCGCCGCGTTCCTCCACGACGCCCTCGTACATCGTCGGCGGCATCGGCGCCGTAGCGCTCGTCGCGGCCGGCGTCCTCGGGATCAAAGGTCAGATCGATCGATCATCCTTTCGGTCCTCGTGCGCGCCGACGTGCGATTCGTCCGCGGTCGATTCGATTCGTACCGAGTGGTGGATCGCGGCCGGCCTCGGCGTCGTGGGCGCGATCGCCGTCGGCGCCGGCATCGTGCTGTGGCCAAGCAGCGATCGCGCCGGCCGATCGCCGGTGCCGGAGGTGACGCTGTCTCCGCGCGCGTTCGCCGTGACGTGGAAGCTCTAGTCGTTCAGTCGTGCTCGCGCAGCCCGTGGCGCGTCATGAGCCGATGCACGAGCTGGCGCGAAATGCCCATCGCCGCCGCTGCGCGCGCGACGTTGCCGTCGTGCTCGCGGAGCTTCGCCGCCAGGTAGCTCGCCTCGAAGCGATCGACGATCCGCTCACGCGCGTCGCGCCACGACAGGCCCATGATGCCGTCGAAGCCGCGCCGGACCTCGCCTTCGACGCCTTGGAAATCGACGAGCGACTCGACGTGCGGCAACACGACGAGGCGCGCGACCGCGTTCTTCAGCTCGCGCACGTTGCCGGGCCAGTCGTGCGCGACGAGCATGGCGAGCGCACCGGGAGGCAAATCGAGCAGCGAGCGCGGCGGCACGTTCGCGGCAAGCATCCGTTCGACGAGGAGCTCGATGTCGTCTCGGCGCTCGCGGAGCGAAGGCACGCGCGCGTGGAGGACCGCCAAACGGAAATAGAGATCTTCGCGAAACTTTCCGGAGGTGACGGCGGCGCGGAGATCGCGGTGCGTCGCGGCGACGATGCGCGCGTCGAACGATCGCCAAGCGTTCGATCCGACGGGACGGAACTTTCGCGCTTCGAGCGCGCGGAGGAGCTTCGGCTGCAGGTCGAGCGAGAGCTCGCCGATCTCGTCGAGGACGAGCGTCCCGCCGTCGGCCTCGGCGAGGAGCCCCGCGCGATCGGAGCTCGCGCCCGTGAAGGCTCCGCGCACGTGCCCGAAGAGCTCGCTCTCGAGGAGCGCAGGCGCGACCGATCCGGCGTCGAAGACGACGAACGGGCCGTCGCGGCGCGGGCTCTCGTCGTGAACGGCGCGCGCCAGGAGCTCTTTGCCGGTGCCCGACTCGCCCGTGAGCAAGATCGTCTCCGAGCTTTGCGCCGCGCGATGGAGCTGGGCGAAGAGCGCGCGCATGACGAGCGATCCGCCGAGCGCGCCACCGAAGCTCGCGCCCGGCCAGAGCGGTACGTCGGTCGGCGCGCCGAGCGCACGGAGTCGCAGCGTCACCCCGCCCACGCGCGCGAACGCCGGAAGCGAGAGGTACGCCTCGCGAATCGGGACGCCGCCGATCGACGTCCCGTTCTTGCTGTCGAGATCGCGCACCAAGACGCCGCGCGCCGTGAGCGACACCTCGGCGTGGCGGCGCGACACCGCGGGATCGTCGACGACGAGATCGCACGTCGCGTCCGTGCCGACGACCGCGGGCTTCATGTCGAGGCGTAGCGTCGCCTCCTTCCCCTCGGCGCGCGTCGCCACGAGAAGGAGCGACGGGAGCTGCGCGAGATCGCGACGCACCGTGGTGACGGTCGTGCCCTGATCTTTGAGCTCTCCGGACACGGCCCGTTTTCGTCGCACGAGGCGACGCGAACGACAAGGCGGAATCGCCGCGCGAGCGACCGAGAACCCGCATGGTACGATCTCGTCGTGAGGCGTATCGGGCGGTACGTGGTGCACGACGAGATCGCGTCCGGAGGGATGGGCGCCGTGCACCTCGGGCAAGCGCTCGGGAGCGGAGGATTCGCGCGCATCGTCGCGATCAAGCGGCTCCACGCGCACCTCGCGTCGTCGCCGGCCGCCGTCGCCGCGTTCATCGACGAGGCGCGTTTGAGCGCGCGCGTGCATCACCCGAACGTCGTCGCGACGCTCGACGTCGTCGAGCACGAGCGCGAGCTCTTCCTCGTGATGGACTACGTGCACGGCGCGTCGGTGACGTCGCTCATGCTCGCGGCGAAGAGCGCGGACGCGAAGGTGCCGATCGCGGTCGCCGTCGCGATCGCCATCGATGTCCTCGGCGGGCTGCAAGCCATCCACGAGGCGACGAGCGAGGACGGCAAGCCGCTCGCGATCGTGCATCGCGACATCTCGCCGCAGAACATCCTCGTGGGCGGCGACGGAATCGCGCGCGTCGTCGACTTCGGCGTCGCGAAGGCGGCCGTGCGCATGCAGGGCTCCACCGGCGACGGACGCATCAAGGGCAAGCTCCGCTACATGGCGCCCGAGCAGCTGATGAACCTCGACGTCGATCCGCGGACCGATGCGTTCAGCGCACAGGTCGTCTTGTGGGAGCTTTTGACCGGAGCGCCGCTGTTCGACGCTTCGAATGAGGGCGCGATCATCGCGCGCGTCCTCGAAGGGATCGTCACCCCGCCGAGTCGGATGACGCCGGCGATCTCGGCGGAGCTCGAGCGCGTCGTGATGCGCGGCTTGTCACGAAACGCGGCGGAGCGCTTCGATTCGTGCCGCGACCTCGCATCGGCGCTGCGCGCGGCTACGGCTCCGGCGACCGCCGACGAAGTGAGTCGATGGGTGAGCTCCCTCGCGGGCGATCAGCTGCGCGAACGCGCCGCGCGCGTCGCACGGATCGAGACGGGGAGGCGCGGCGAAGGGCCGATCGCCGCCGCCGCCGCGCCGGAAGCGCCGACGATGACGGCGTCGAACGCCGGCGCGACGAGCGCAGCGCCGAAGCGAGCACGCGCGCGCATCGCGGTCGTCGCAGCCATCGCGCTCATCGCCGCCACGTTCGTCGCGGTTGCCCTCGCGGGGCCATGGGGAAAGACGCAGCCCTCGGTGAGCACCGCCGATTTTCGCCCAAGCGCGTCGACCATCGCGCCGGTGACGACCGCGTCCGTCACGACGAATACGGACGCGCCATCCGTCGCATCGGCCTCCGCGTCGACCGCGACCGATCCGAGCAGCGCACCACGCGGTCCGATCGGCGCGTTGCGCGCGGCGCCATCGAAGACGGCTCCCGCAAAACCGACGTCGCGTCCCGGGTGCACGCCGATGTTCACCGTCGACGAGAACGGCATCCGGCGCGTCAAACCGGAGTGCCTCTGACGCGCGTCGCGAGGCGACGATCGTCCCCTGATTCGAGGCCTGCCGCGACAACCGAGGAAGGAAAGTTCGGCTCGCACCGTAGACGTACGGGACAAGCTTCACGCTCGGCCGCAACGGCCCGGGGGACTTCCATGCAGCACTCGCTTCGCTTCGTCGCGCTTCTTTCACTCGCCGGTGCGATCGCCGCGGCCGGAACGCAAGCCTGCGGCGGCTCCGCCGACAGCGATCTCTTCACGGACGGCGGCGGCGGCGGTGGCGACGACGCGGCGCAGGGAGGCGACGGCGCGACCGGCCACGACGGCGGAACAGCCGGCGACGGAACGACCGGCACCGACGGCGCGACGAACCATGACGGCTCGACCAACGACTCCGGTGCTTGCGTCGGTCTCGAATGCCAAGTTCCGAAATGCGACGCGGGCGGCACGACGAAGATCACCGGAACGATCACCGATCCCGCCAAGATCCACCCCGTCTACAACGCCATCGTCTACGTCCCCAACGCGCCGGTTCCGGATCTTCCCATCGGACCGACGTGCGACGTGTGCGGCGCGCGACCTCCGGGCGGCCAGCCGATCGTCCTCACGCTGAGCGCGGCGGACGGAACGTTCTCGCTCTCGAACGTTCCCGCGGGGACCGACGTTCCGCTCGTCGTGCAAATCGGCAAGTGGCGGCGCATCGTGAAGATCCCGACTGTGACCGCGTGCACGGACAACGTGCTCGACAAGGAGCTCACGCGGCTGCCGAAGAACAAGCTCGAAGGGAGCATCCCGCACATCGCGGTCGCGACCGGCGGCTGTGATCAGCTCGAGTGCGTGCTGCGAAAGATGGGCGTCGACGACGCGGAGTTCACCGGGCCGACCGGCACGGGGAGCATCCACATCTACCAAGGCAACGGCGGCGGCACCGTCACCGGCAGCCAGCCGGCGACGTCGCTGTGGTCGAGCCCGACTGCGCTCGCGAACTACGACATGGTCTTGAACGGCTGCGAATGCATGGCCGACGAGCCCAGCAAGCCGCGCACGTCGATCCAGAACATGGCCGACTACGCAGCGACGGGCGGGCGTTGGCTCGGAACGCACTACCAAAATTATTGGCTTCGCAGCGCGCCGTTTCCGATTCCGTACACCGCGAACTTCTCGGCGGCCGACGGCTTCGGGGCGGACTCGCTCGCGCTCACGGTGAACACGACGATCCCGAAGGGGGCGGCGTTCGCGGCGTGGCTCGTCGCGGTCGGCGCGTCGACGACGTCGGGCATGGTGACGCTCGATTCGATGCGGCACAACACGAGCGCGGTGACGCTGCCGTCGACGATGTGGCTCTCGGGCAACGACACGAGCGCGACGCCTCCTCAGGAGGTCGCGCTCTACTCGTTCAACGCGCCATTCCCTGCAAGCGCGATCGACGCCGGCGTGGTCGGCGACGCGGGGATATGGGGCGACGCGGGTCACGGCGCCGCGTGCGGGAAGATCGGGTACGCCGACTTCCACGCGACGCTGACGAACGCGACGCCGGGTGCGTTCCCGGGCGAATGCACGACGACGACGATGACGAACGACGAGAAGGCGCTCGAGTTCACGCTGTTCGATCTCGGCGGCTGTGTGCAGGACGACACGATGGCGCCGAAGGTCCCGCCGCTGCGCTGACGAAGCGTCACGGCGGCCTCGCGGCGTTCAGGCGCCGAGGCTCGATGTTGAACGCCCGCCGTCCAACGTTCAGGCGCCGAGACTCGACGTTGAACGCCCGCCGTCCAACGTTCAGGCGTCGAGCCTCGACGTTGAACGGCCGTCGTCCAACGTTCAGGCTCCGAGGCTCGATGTTGAACGGCCGTCGTCCAACATTGGCTCTCGAGAGAGATGCGTTGAACCTCGGTGGTCCAATCTGGATCCTTCGCAGTTCGGCGCTCGGCCATGGAGGCTGAATGTTGAACCTGGTAGGTTCAATCTTCATGGAATACTCGGTCGAGGAGCTCGCGCGAACCACCGGCGCGACAGTCGGTGAAATCCGACGATGGCGTCGCGCCGGCTGCGTACCGCCGACGGTCGCACGCGGCCCGAACACGCGCTTCGAGGAGGTCCACAGACGGTACGTGCTCGCCGTGAAACGAATGCGCGCGCACGGGACGCATTTGCATGCGATTGCCGCCCGCCTCGTGGGCATCAGCGAAGCGGAGCTCCTTGCGCTCGCCGGTCTCGCACCAACGCGCTCGACCCCGACCTCGACCCCGACCCCGACCTCGACCTCGATCCCCGAAGCCCTCTCCCCCTACCGCCCCGACGACGCCCGCGCGCGCCAACTTTGGGAGCTCATCGAAATCTGTCCCGGCGTCAGCCTCTGCGTCCGCGCCGACGCCGACACCGAAGCGCGACGCGTCGCCCGCGAGATCGAGCGCGTGCACGGCGCGCATGGCAGCGCGCGCTGATCCTTTGCCCGTCGCGCCGCGCAGGTTCCAAACGTCGCGTGCAGACGATGAAGCGCGAGAGACTGGTACGCTCGGCGCATGCCGATCGTCGCCGCCGTTCAGCGCCCACCCGTCCTCCTCGATCGCGCCGCGACGATCGCGCGCGCCGTCGCGTCGCTGAACGAAGCCGCCGACCAAGGCGCGAAGCTCGTCGTCTTCCCCGAGGCGTACGTCCCCGGGTACCCCGAGTGGATCTGGCGCACGAAGCCCGGGGATTTCGCGCTCGCTGGCGAGATCCACCGCTTGGTGCTCGCGAGCGCGGTCGATCTCGTGCGCGATGATCTCGCACCTCTACGCGCCGCCGCGAAGAAGCGCGGCGTCACCGTCACGTGCGGCGTGCAAGAGATCGACGGCGCGCACAGCCGCGCGACGCTCTACAACACGCTCGTCCTCATCGGCGACGACGGCGAGGTGAAGAACCGTCACCGTAAGCTCGTCGCGACGAACCCCGAGCGGATGGTCTGGGGCGCCGGCGACGGCTCGGGGCTCCGCGTCGTCGACACGCCGAGCGGTCGCGTCGGCGGGCTCATCTGCTGGGAGAGCTACATGCCGCTCGCGCGCTTCGCGCTCTACGCGCAGGGCGTGGAGATCTACGTCGCGCCGACGTGGGATCAGGGCGAGCACTGGCTCGGGACGATGCGCCACGTCGCGCGCGAAGCACGCGCGTGGGTCGTCGGCTGCGCGATCGCCATGCAGGCGAAGGACGTCCCCGCATCGTTTCCGTCGCGCGCCGTGATCTATCCGGACGACGAGGAGTGGCTCAACTCGGGCGATTCGGTGATCGTCGATCCGACGGGGACGGTCGCCGCGGGACCGCTGCATCGCGAGCACGGGATCGTCTACGCCGACTGCGATCCCGCGCGCGTCGCGCTCGCGCGCCGCACGTTCGACGTCGCCGGTCACTACAATCGTCCCGACGTCTTCGATCTCCGCGTGAACCGCGCGCCGCTCGCGCCGATCTCCTTCGAAGACAAAGGCTGAACTCACCCGACGATCCCCGACCATCGTACGTCCCACAGGCACCGCGCGCCGCCGGACGCGCGACACGCCTCGTGAACTGCCGTCGCGTTCTTTCCGCCCGCCGACGTCACCAGCTCCCTCGCCCACCCCGTGATCGTGTCGCAGAAGATCCGCGGCGTCGCCGGCAACCCGGTGATCTCGACCTCGATGAAACGGTCGTCTGCCTTCCGCAGCACGAGCTGGCCTTCGTCGTTGAACTGCCGCCACATCGTCGCCGCGCGCTTCAGGGCGTTCTCCGGTCGCGCGAGGAGCATCGCGATGCGGAGCATCACGCCACGCGTGTTCGCGCGTGCGCCCGCCGCGCCGACCTTTTCGCCGATGGCCGGAACGGCGACCACCCGCTCCATCGCCACGAGAAATTCCGTGAGCTCCGCGAGCGGATGCCACTCGATCGCGATCCCGGTCGCACAACGATCGCGCACCCCCGAGCTGCACGCGCCGAGGATCTCCGCGAGGACGTCGCGTCCGTATGCGCCCTCGATGTAGTGCGCGGCGTTGATCAGAGCTTGCGCCTTGACGTTCACGGCTTCTCCCCAAGTGTAAGCTCGCACGCATGCGCGCGTTCTCTTCTTCGATGGCTGCGGCTCGTCTTCCGATTCTCTCGGTGCTCGTCTTCGCCGCGGCGTGCGCCGGCGCATCACCGCCTCCATCGCAGGGTTCGACCAAACCCTCGGGCGCCTGGACCGAGCTGCGGATCGCCTGGGACTTCGGCCCCTGCCCGGCCGACGGACGAAGCTGCCATCAGACGCTCGTCGTGAAGCCGGACGGCGGGTTCATCGCGACCGAGACGCCCAGCGCGGCCGGCGCCGAGCCCGCGCGTCGCTTCGCGGCGCTCGACGCGCAGGAGATCCGCGAGCTCCATCGCATCGTCGATCCCCCCGCGTTCACCGACAAGCTCGGCGCGTTCGGATGTCCGCCCGAGTACGACGCGACGGTGCGCGTCGAGCTCGAAGGCTCGTGGGGCGTTCGCCACGAAGAGGTCGGCGGCTGCGTCCATTCGTCCGACGAGACGAAGCCGAATCTTCCGCGCGCGCTCGTCGATCTCCTCTCGCGTCACCGCTTCGCGAGCCGCGACGCTCCGCCAACCAAACCGTTGCCGCCGAGCGGCGAAGGCGATCAGTGCACGATGAACGTAGGGTGCAAGGACGGCCTCGTCTGCGCCCCCTTCCCGTGCGTCGTCGCGCCGTGCACGACCGGCGCATGTCAGAAGCCGGGGAAGTGACCGGCGTCACACGACGCCCGGCGCTCCCGCTTCCACCGCGGCGTTCTCGCGCAGCCGCTCCTCGATCGCCGCGTCGAGCTCCTGCTTCATCCCAGGCGCGCGCTCGATGAGGCTCAAGAAGTGGTCGCGCTTCATCGTCAGGTACGTCGTCGGCGTGAGCGTGCGCACGGTGGCGGTGCGCGGCACATTTCTCATCAGCGAGATCTCGCCGAAGTAATCGCCGTCTTCGAAGATCTCGACCTGCTCTTGTTTGCCGTTCGGTCCGGCCTTCAGGACCTCGAGGCGGCCCCGCGCGACGACGAAGAACTCGTTGCCCAGATCGCCTTCGCGGACGAGCACCGAGCCAGCCTCGCGCGACGCCGAGCTCATTTGGTTCGCGATCTCGGCGCGCACCGCGGGATCGAGCTTCGACAACAGCGGCACCGCCCACAGCCGATCGCCAGAGACCGCGGCGACCTCGCCGTCGTCGCTCACGATGAACCCTTGCTGCTTCTCCCAGAGGCCCGCATAGACGCCGCGCATCTCGAGGAGATCGTCGTGCGTTCCTTGCTCGACGACCTTGCCCTCGTCGAGCACGAACACGCGATCGCAGTGCACGACCGGCGCGAGCCGATGCGTCACCGAGATCACCGTGTGCGCAGGCGCGAGCTTGCGAATCGTCTCTTGGAGCGACGACTCGGTCTCCGGATCGAGCGCCGACGTCGCCTCGTCGAGAATGAGGATCGACGGCCGACGCACGAGCGCGCGCGCGATCGCGACGCGCTGACGCTGCCCGCCCGACAGACGACTCCCGCGCTCCCCGACGTCGGTGTCGTAGCCGTCGGGCAGCGACTGGATGAACTCGTCGATCTCGGCTTGCTTCGCGGCCTCTTCGACCTCTGCATCCGTCGCGTCGAGGCGTCCTAGGCGGATGTTCTCGCGGATCGTCGTGTCGAAGAGGATGCTCTCTTGAAACACGATGCCGAGCTGAGATCGAAGCGCTTCGAGCGTGACCTCGCGAACGTCGCGACCGTCGTAGCGAACGCAGCCGCTGCGCGGATCGTAGAACCGGTCGAGCATGTTGAGCACCGTGCTCTTGCCCGATCCGCTGGCTCCGACGAGCGCGACCGCGTGCCCTTTCTCGATCGTGAGCGACATCGTGTCGAGGCTGGTCGATTCGTCGGTGTAACCGAACGTGACGCCGACGAGCTCGATCGAGCGCGCGAGCGCAGGGAGCGGCTTCCCGTCGTTGCCATCCTTCACCGTCGGCGTCTCGCGAAGGACCTCTTCGAGTCGCTCCATTCCCGCGGCGCCTTCGAGGAGCGACGGCGTCGAGTACGTGACGCCCGTGACAGCCAGCGACACCTGCCCGAACAGCGTGAAGAACGCGACCAGCTCGCCCATCGTCATCAGGCCCGCGAAGACGAGGTACGACCCGATCCCGAGCGTCACGACGCCCATGAGGAGCGCGCCGACGTTCGGGATCCGCGCCATGAAGAAGCCGATCCAGTTCGCGCGTCGCGAGAGGACGAACAGCTTGTCGAGCTTCCCGCGGAATTTTTCGCGCTGCTGCTTCTGCAGATTGAAGCCTTTGACGACGGCCTGCGCCTGGAGGTTCTCCTCCACGGCCACGGCGACGACGCCGACCTCCTCTTTCAATTGGTACGTCAGCTCGTTCGCCTTCGGCTCCATTCGCTTGGCGATCCAGAACGTGATCAAGAGCCCGAGGATCGAGACGAGCGCGAGGCGCCACTCGAGACGGAAGAGGAGCGCGACGCTGAGCACGAAGCCGCCGCCTGCTTGCAGGACCGACGGCAAGTACCAGATGAGCCCGTTCTCGACCGACGCGAGATCCGACGAGAAGCGCGAGACGATGTCGCCGATTTGCGTTCGCGCGTGGTACTCGGCCGAGAGCTCCTGCAGATGCGAGAAGAGGCGGAGTCGGATCGCGTTCATCACGGCGATCCCGGCGCGCGCGTACGCGAGATCTTGCACGAAGCCCGCGGCCGTCGCGACCACGGCGCCGACGGCGAGGACGATGAGGATCCCGAAGAGCATCCGCATGTCGTGCGGAACGATCGCGTGGTCGATCAGCGCTTGGAAGAGGAGCGGGACGACCGTCGCGTACGCGAGCTCGACGAGCATCGTGACGACGATGAGGATCCCGGTCGGCTTGTGCGGCTTGAAGTAAGGGAGAATCGCCCGGAGAAATCCGAGGACTCCCATGTGCTGCACGGGGGCGATGGTGCCGCGCGCCTTCACGGTCCCCTCCGCGTCACGGCGCGTGCTGCGCGATCTCCCGCATCGCTTTCACGATGCCGTCTCGTTGTGGAACCGACGCCTGCTCGAGGTTGTCGGCGAGCCCGATCCCCGGGACGTGCGCGCCCGCGAGCAGCCGCGGCGGCGCGTGGAGCTCGTAGAAGAGCTCCTCGACCGTGCGGCGGATCAAGTGCTCGCCGAAGTTCGTCACCTCGGTCTCTTCGTTGACGAAGATCACGCGGTGCGTGCGTCCGATGCTCTCTTTCAACGCCGCCCAGTCGTACGGCCAGAGCGATCGCAGATCGATCACCTCGACCTCGATCCCTTCGGTCGCGAGCTCGTCCGCCGCCTTCGTGCACACCTGCACCATGCGGCCGTAACAGACGACGGTGACGTCGCGCCCCGCGCGCACCGTCCGCGCTTGGCCGATCGGGATGAAGAGATCTTCGACCGCGGGCCAGTCGGGGCGCCACTTCGAGCGATCGCCGAGCGGCGCGTCGATCATCTTTGCGAGCTGACGCTCGTCGGTCGGCGCGCCCGGAACCTCTTCGCCCGGCAGCGCCTTCTGCCGAAGCAACGCCTTTGGCGCGAGGAACATGACCGGGTTCGGATCTTTGATCGCCGACAGCATCAGGCCGTACGCGTCGCGCGGGTTCGACGGCATGACGATCTTCCAGCCGGGGAGCCGCGTCGCCGTCGCGTCGAACGAGTGCGAGTGATAAATGCTGCCGTGGATGCCCGAGCCGACGGGCGTCATCAGCACCATCGGCAGGTTCCACTGCCCGTTCGATGACCACAGCATCGCGCCTGCGAGCTTGAGCAAGTCGATCGTGTTGAAGGCGTAGTCGCAGAACTGGATCTCGCAGACCGGCTTTTGCCCCGCGAGCGCGAGGCCGATCGCCGCGCCGACGATCCCGCGTTCGTCCAGCGGCGAGTTCCACGTCGTCTTGAGCCCGACGGTCTGCGTGAAGACACCGCCGAGCGGCGGGCCCACGTCCTCGCCGAAGATGTCGGTGACGCCGAGGCGCTCTTCTCCGACGTGGAGCGCCATCCGGATCGCTTGCACCATCGTCGACATCAGCGCGTCCCCTTCGGGAGCATGGCCGCGGGATCGCGCTCGCCGTCGACGTCGACGAACACGTGATCGTAAATCTGCTCGCCGCGCGGGGGAGCCTCTTCGCGAACGCGCTTGCTCGCCTCGAGGAGCTCCTGCGTGTAGCGGGTGTGCAGATCGTCCATGTGTTTCTGGGTGAGGATCCCGCGCTCGGCGAGCTTCTGCTCGAAGCGCTTGAGGCAGTCGACCTCTTCGCCGATGAAGTTCGCGCCGGACGACGACGAGTGCCCGTAGAGACGCGAGACGTACGCCTCGAGCAAATACGGACGACGCTCGTTTCGCACGTAGTCGATCGCGCGCTTGAGGCCGCGGTACGCGACCTCGGGATCGTTGGCGTCGATCGTCGCGCACTCGATACCGAACGCTTTTCCGCGATCGCTGATCCGCTTCTCGCCGTGCTGCGTCGCCGCCGGCGTCGAGATGCCCCAGTGGTTGTTCGCGACGATCATCAGGAGCGGCAGCGGATTCTCCGGACGCGACGACCAGACGAGGCACGTCGGGAAATCGCCCTCGGCCGTGCCGGCGTCGCCGCCTTGCACGATCGTGATCCCGCGTCCGCCCGCGCGCTTGTTCGCGATCGCCGTGCCCGGCGCCATCGAGAACTGCACTTCGATCGGCGACGAGACCGGAACGACGTTCCACTTCTTGAACGAGTAGTGGTTGCAGAAATTTCGCCCGCCCGAATACGGATCGCTCGCCGTGCTCTTCATCTGGCGGAGCGAATCGATCGGATCGGCGCCCATCGCGAGGACGGTGCCGCTCGAGCGGTAGTGCAGATGCAAGTAGTCGTGCATCGGCCCTTCGCCCCGGTCGACGAGCATCCCGAGCGGGACGTTGAGCGCTTCTTCGCCCGGTCCGCCGATCCAGAAATATCCGTCGCCCTGCTTCTGCATCCGGATGAGGCGCTCCTCGAGCACGCGCGTCATCACCATGTGCGCGTGCATCTGGACGAGCAGCTCGGGTGCGAGGCCGCTGTCCTTTCCGTGGTGCTCGTGGACGTGGGACGTGGTCAAAGGACGGGCTCCTGGGGAGGGATGCGGCGTGCGGCGCGTCGGGCGCCGCCTCTCTTTAGCGCGCGAATGCCTGCGCGCAAAAGGGTATCCATGGGAGATCATCGCCGACGTCGGCTGGCGCGGCAAGCGGTACACTTGGACCGTGGTCAACGTGCGCGCCCCGGCCGTTCTCGCCCGCATGCGGTGGCTCGTCGAGCACCACGGCGAGGCCGCGTACGACGAGACGCTGGAGCGGCTCACACCGGAGCACGCCGGAGCCATTCGCGCGGCCGTGCACCCCACATTTTGGGTGCCGTTCGAGGCGTTCATCGCGCTGACCGAGGCGATCGATCTGCGCTTCGGCAAGGGCGATCTCTCGCTCTGCCGCGAGCTCGGACGCTACGCGGCGAACGTCAACCTACCCACGCTCTACCGCATCTTCTACAAGCTCGGGACCGTCCCCTACATCATGTCGAAGGCGACCGCGGTCTGGTCGGCGCACTACGATTCCGGATCGGCGAGCGCTCGCGAGACCGCGCCGGGCGAGGTGTCGGTGACGGTCGAGAATTTCGCGACGCCGCACCGCGCGCACTGCTTGGCGGTGCTCGGCTGGATCGAAGAGTCGGTCAGGATCTCGGGCGCGGAGATCATCACCGCCAGTGAAGCGCGCTGCCGCACGCGCGGCGCGGACGTGTGCGAGTTCGTCGGACGCTACCGCTGAAGCGCGCGACGGAGCTCTTCGGCGGCGGCCGTGTCGACCTTCACGGTGCGCGGGTGATAGCCGCAGCGCGCGATCGGGAGCGCGCGCACACCGCCGGCGACGTTCGCGTGCGCGACCATCTGCGCAGGGAACTGCGGATCGCCGCCGTCCCCCATCTCGCACTCGATCCACACGGCGCGCCCCGGCGCGAGCGACGCGAGCCACGCGCGCATCCCGCGCACGTACGCCTCCTGGCGTGACGGCTCGAGATATCCGCGCACGAACGTCTGGTACGCGAGCACGAAGGTGCCGGAATCGAGTCGCTTCGTGAGCGCGTCGAGGCGGTGAGGCACCAGCCCGGCCTGCAGCGCGTGCAGCTCCGGCGCCTCGGCGGCGTCGGCGTACGCGTCGCGCATCGCGATCACCGCGTCGTCGAAGCGCGCGAGCCTTTGGTGGTCGCCCGGCCAGATGCACGCGCGCAACCACGTCACGTCGTCTTCGAAGCGAACGTCGATCGGGTTCGTGTCGAAGCCGATGCGCCCGCGGCAATCGATTCGCGACGCGACGGGAAGCACCCGACCGACGGCGTCCGTCCAGGTCATCGCGAGACGATCCGAGATCAAGTTGAGTCCCGCGGAGGCGCCGATGTCGACGAGCACGAGAGGACGGCGTGCAGCGTCGCATCCCGCGAGCCACGCCGGCCATCTCCACACCACGCCGCGCGTGACCTCGTTGGTCTGCACGCGACGCGCGGTCAGCGTGATCCACAGCCCGATGCGATCGCCCGAGAGCGACGCGGCGACGCGGTCGCGCGTGGCGATCTCGGGATCGGGATTGACGGCGGCGATCGCGGTGAAGAGCGGGTGGCGCGCGCCTTCGAGGATCGCTTCGTGACGGAGCGCCGCGCACATCAGGAGCGGACGCTCGTACGCTGCCGTGAAGAGCCGTCCTTGCCAGCATCGATCGAGGTGCGCGACGAGCTCGGCGTCCGCGAACGGTCCGTCGACGAGCTCGCGCAGCGCGGTGAGCACGCGCGTGTACGATGGGCAGTCGCCCTGGGTGATCGACACCTGCTTCGCGAGATCGTCGGCGAGGCCGTCGACGCCGCGCCGCTCTCCAGGTGAAGACGGAAGTGCCATCGTCGACAGCCTACAAGCAAGACGCCGGGCGTTGTTTTTTCGTCACACCGCCGAACGCAGCGGCTCGCCCGGCTCGTACCCGAGGCTCGGTCCGAGCCATCGCTCGATCTCCGCCATCGGCATCCGCTTGCGACCTGCGTAGTCCTCGACCTGATCGCGATCGATCCGACCGAGGTTGAAGTACCGCGCCTCCGCGTGCCCGAGATACATCCCGCTGACGCTCGCCGCCGGCGTCATCGCGTAGCTCTCCGTCAGCGCGATCCCCGCCTTCTCCGCGCCGAGCAACTCGAACAGCGCGCCCTTCTCCGTGTGGTCCGGACACGCCGGGTACCCGAACGCCGGGCGGATCCCGCGGTAACGCTCGGCGATGCGGTCCTCGTTCGAGAGCTTCTCGTTCGGCGCGTACCACTCGCGACGCGCGCGCTCGTGAAGCAATTCGGCGAACGCCTCGGCGAGTCGATCGGCGAGCGCCTTGACGATGATCGCGCTGTAGTCGTCGAGCTCCTTCTCGAACGACTTTGCGAGGACGTCCGCGCCGATCCCCGTCGTGACCGCGAACGCGCCGACGTAGTCCTTCACGCCGCTCGACGCAGGCGCGACGAAATCGGCGAGCGACAGGAACGGTTTGTCGTCGGTCTTCGCCTGCTGTTGGCGCAGCATGTGAAACCGCGTGAGCTCCTTCGCGCGCGCGTCGTCGGCGTAGAGGATGACGTCGTTGCGATCGCGCTCGGCCGGCCAGAAACCGTAGACCGCGTTCGCCGTGAGCAGCTTCTCGTCGATGATCCGCGCGAGCATCTGCTTGCCGTTGTCGAAGAGATCGCGCGCCGCTTCGCCTTGCTGCGGATGCTCGAGGATCGCCGGGAATTTCCCGACGAGCTCCCACGCCGTGAAGAAGAACGTCCAATCGATGTACTTTGCAATCTCTTCGAGCGGGAACGCATCGAGCCGCTTCACGCCGAAGAACGCCGGCTTCGCGACGTCCTGCTCGCGCCAATGAATGCGCGCGCCGTTCGCTTCGGCCGCATCGAACGCGACGAGCGGCTTGCCGCGCTTGCCGGCGTGGAGCTTTCGCAGCGCCGCCTGGTCCTCGCGGTTTCGCACGTCGAACGCCGGACGGTTCCGCGCGTCGAGCAAGCTCGACACGACACCCACCGCGCGCGACGCATCGAGCACGTGCACCGTGCTCTCCGAGAGCTCCGGCGCGATCTTCACCGCCGTGTGTTGCCGGCTGGTCGTCGCGCCGCCGATGAGGAGCGGCAACTTCAAGCCTTGCCGCTCCATCTCCTTCGCGACGTGCACCATCTCGTCGAGGCTCGGCGTGATGAGCCCCGAGAGCCCGATCATGTCGCATTTCTCTTCGATCGCCGTCTTCAGAATCTTCTCGCACGGCACCATGACGCCGAGATCGACGACGTCGTAGTTGTTGCAGCCGAGCACGACGCCGACGATGTTCTTGCCGATGTCGTGGACGTCGCCCTTCACCGTCGCCATGACGATCTTCCCGTTCTTCTTCGCGACGCCGCCGCGCGCAACGAGCTCCGCCTTCTCCTTCTCCATGAACGGCAGAAGGTAGGCGACGGCGCGCTTCATCGCGCGCGCGCTCTTGACGACCTGCGGGAGGAACATCTTTCCGGCGCCGAAGAGATCGCCGACGATCTTCATCCCGTCCATCAGCGGTCCTTCGATGATCTCGAGCGGACGCGGATATTTCTGCCGCGCCTCTTCGACGTCGGTCTCGATGAAGTCGACCACGCCGTGCACGAGCGCGTGCGCGAGGCGCCGCTCGACCGTGTCCTCGCGCCACGAGAGATCGATCTCGCGCTTGGTCCCCTTCCCTTTCACGCTGTCCGCGAGCTGAACGAGACGCTCCGTCGCGTCGGGTCGCCGATTGAAGATCACGTCCTCGACGTGCTCGAGCAATTCCTTCGGGATGTCCTCGTAGACGATGAGCTGACCGGCGTTGACGATCCCCATGTCCATGCCGGCCTTGATCGCGTGGAACAAGAACGCCGAGTGCATCGCTTCGCGCACGACGTTGTTCCCGCGGAACGAGAACGACAGGTTGCTCACGCCGCCGCTGATCTTCACGCCGGGGCACGTCGCCTTGATGATCTTGGTCGCCTCGATGAAGTTCTTCGCGAAGTCGGAGTGCTCCTCGATGCCGGTCGCGATCGCGAGGATGTTCGGATCGAAGACGATGTCGAGCGGATCGATCCCGACCTGCTCGGTGAGGATCTTGTAGGCGCGCTGGCAAATCGTGACCTTGCGCTCCGTCGTGTCGGCCTGCCCGACCTCGTCGAACGCCATGACGACCATCCCTGCGCCGTAGCGCTTGATGGTCTCTGCCTTCTTGATGAAGTCCGCTTCGCCTTCTTTCAGGCTGATCGAGTTGACGATCCCTTTGCCCTGAACGCACTTCAGTCCGGCCTCGATGACCGTCCACTTCGAGCTGTCGATCATGAACGGGATGCGCGCGACCTCGGGCTCCGTCGCGAGCAAGTTCAAGAACGTCGTCATCGCTTGCTCGGAGTCGAGCATCCCTTCGTCCATGTTGACGTCGAGGATGTTGGCGCCGCCGCGCACTTGATCGAGCGCGACCTCGACCGCTTTGGTGAAGTCGTTCTTCTTGATGAGCTCGGCGAACTTGAGCGAGCCGGTGACGTTCGTGCGCTCGCCGACCATCAAGAAGTTCGAGTCCGGGCGCACGACGAGCGGCTCGAGACCGCTGAAGTGCGCGTAGCCGTCGACCGTCGCGGGTTTGCGCGGCTTCGTCTTCGCGACCTCGCGCGCGATCGCCGCGATGTGATCGGGCGTCGTGCCGCAGCAGCCGCCGACGATGTTGACGAGACCGCTCGACGCGAACTCGCCGACGAGCTTGCCGGTCTCGTTCGGCTGCTCGTCGTATTCGCCGAATGCGTTGGGCAGTCCTGCGTTCGGGTACGCGCTGACGTTCGTGTCGGCGATCGCCGCGAGATCGGCCAGGTACGGGCGCATGTCGGCGGCGCCGAGCGCGCAGTTGACGCCGACCGAGAGCGGACGCGCGTGCGCGACCGACGTCCAAAAGGCCTCGATCGTCTGCCCCGAGAGCGTGCGTCCGCTCTTGTCGGTGATCGTCACGGAGATCATCACCGGGACCCGCACCTTCTTCTCCGCGAACACCTCTTCGATCGCGACGAGCGCCGCCTTCGAGTTGAGCGTGTCGAAGATCGTCTCGACGAGGAGCACGTCGACGCCCCCCTCGAGGAGCCCTCGCACTTGCTCGGCGTACGACGTTCGCACCTCGTCGAACGTCACTGCGCGAAACGACGGATCGTCGACCTTCGGGGACAGCGACAGCGTGCGATTCATCGGACCGATCGCGCCGGCCACGAAGCGCGGCTTGTCCGGCGTCTTCTCGGTCCATCGCGCCGCGGCCTCCTTCGCGAGCTTCGCCGCCGTCACGTTGAGCTCGTATACGATCGGCTCCATCGCGTAGTCGGCCTGCGCGATCGACGTCCCGTTGAACGTGTTGGTCTCGATGACGTCGGCGCCCGCGGCCAAGTACTGATCGTGGACCTCGGAGACGACCTGCGGCCGCGTGAGGACGAGCAAATCGTTGTCGCCCTTCACGTCGTGCGAGTGCGCGCGAAACCGTTCGCCGCGGTAGTCGTTCTCGACGAGCTTGTAGCGCTGGATCATCGTGCCCATCGCGCCGTCGACGACGAGGACGCGGTGAGAAAGGATGTCGCGGAGGATCTGTTCGGTGCTCGACATGGTCAGCCTTTGGTTGCGAACGCAGTGACGACGTTGAAATGCGGAGGACGTTTTTCGCGCGACGTGACGTCGCATTCGCCGACGTCGAGCCCCGCCTTCTTGATCATTCGACGGAGCTGCGCGGGGGCGAAGCCGGGATGCTTGTGGTTGTAGGCCGCGGTCATGTCGACGTGATCGTGCGCGGCGATGGTGACGATCGCGAGCGTGCCGTCGCGACGAAGGACGCGCGCCGCTTCGGTGATCGCGCGCGACGGAGAGTCGACGTGGGCGAGCACGTTGAACAAGAGGACGTGATCGAACGACGCCTTGTCGAACGGCATCTCTTCGACGTCGCCGACTTGGAAGCGCGCGTTCGATTGTCCGCGAAGCCGCGCGCGCGCTGCTTCGATCATGCGCTCGCTCCTGTCGAAGCACGTGACGCTCTTCGCGCGCGGCGACACCAGCTGCGCGATCGATCCATCGCCCGACCCGGCGTCGAGCACGTCGCCGAGCCGCACGAGCCCGAGCACGCCGCGCGCGAGCGACTCCCAGGTGCGACCGGGCGAGTAGTGCCGCTCCATCTCCCCCGCGAGCGGGTCCGGCCACGCCGCCTCCTTCTCGCGCGCGCGGAGCACGGCATCGCAGCGTTCGCTGTCCGCCTCGAGCTGTCGATCGCGGAGCCCCTGCCGCACCGTCTCCCAGATCCGCTTCGCGTCCGCCGGCATCGCGCCGTTGTGCGCGGTGTAGAACGTCGACGCGCCCGCGCGGCGATCGCGGAGCACGCCCGCGTCACGCAGCTTCGCGAGGTGCGTCGAGACCGTCGACTGCCCGAGATCCGTGATCGTCGTGAGCTCGGCGACCGTGAGCTCGCGCTCGGCGAGGAGCGCCATGAGGCGCACGCGCGTGGGCTCGCCGAAGAGCTGCAACAGATTGGCGGTCGTGGCGAGCGTATTCATCGGTCCATCTGGATGGAACGATGGATCATCGAAAGGCGCGCGTCAACCCACGAAACAGGCTTCCGTTCGGCTCAGACTTCGACGGCGGCGGCGCGCCGAAGCATCCGCTTCGTGACCGCCTCGACCGTGGCGACGTCCGCGTAGTTCGACAGAACGATGGCGCCGATCTTCTTCTTCGGGAGCATCACGACCGACGCGCTGTACTCGTCCGTCGCGCCGCTGTGCCAGACCAGCGGGCCGAGCGGATCGTCGCCGAGCCACCACGACACGCCGTACCGCTGCGCCTCGGGCTGACCGCGGATCGCCTGCGTCTGCGACTCTTGAAGCGACGTCCGCTTGAGCACCGTCGACTGCACGTCGCCGCCGCTGTCCGGAACCGTCCACGCCGAGAGCTCGAGCGCGACGAGCTTCGCCATGTCCTCGACCGACGCGTACGCGCCGCCGAAGAGCTCGGCCGCGCCCATGCGCCACTCGGTGTCGACCGGCTCGATCTCGTCCTTCTTCTCCCCCTCTTTCACCTTCTCGTGGCCCCACGCGACGCGCTTCGGATCCACGTCCCTGCGCTCCCACGCGACGGAGTCCATCCCGAGCGGCGCGAAGACGCGCGCGCGCAAGTAGTCGCGCACCGGCGTTCCGCTGAGTCGTCGCACGATCGGACCGACGAGACCGACCGCGAGGTTCGAGTACGCGGTGTGCTCGCCCGGCGTCTTCTCGAGGCGAAGCCCCTTCAAATGCGCGAGCAGTGACGCTTCGCTCACGCCGTTAGGCACCGAGCGCGGCATCCCGGACGTGTGCGTGACCAAGTGACGCAGCGTGATCGGCGGCGTCTCGCCCTTCGGATAGACGAGCGCGCTCGCCTCGGGCAGATGCTTCGTCAGCGGATCGTCGAGCGTGAGCTTCGCTTCGTCGCGCAGCTGCAAGAGCGCAATCCCGGCGAACGTCTTCGTGATCGACGCGATTCGAAACACGGTGCGCGCGTCGACGGCGCCACCGCGGTACTTGTGCCGGTATCCCCAACCGCACGACGCGACGAGGCGATCGCCGACGACGATCCCGCCCGCGACACCGGGATGCCCGAGCCGGCGGATCGTGTCTTTCACGAGCGCGTCGTACGGCGACGCCTCCGCGCGCGACATGCTCGTCTTGGCGACGACGCCCGCGGCGGCGGCAAGCGCGAGGAAGCGGCGTCGGTCCATCGAGCCTGCTTATACGTGCACTTTGCATGGCCGGCCAAGAGTGAGCGAACCTGAGCGGCCGTGAGCGACGACGACCTCCCGTTCGACCGTCCGTGGCTGCGCCGCCTCGAGCACGCGTTCGCTCCGAACCGCGAAGACGCCGGCGGTCACCTCTGGCCGCGATGGCTCTTTCTCCGAGCGCTCGGGTTGATCTTCTTCGCGGCGTTTCACTCGCTCGCGTTTCAGATCCACGGCCTGATCGGCCCGGAAGGGATCCTCCCGGCGCGTCTGTTTCTCGACGACGTGAAGACGGTGTTTCCGCTGTCGGGCGTGATCCGCGCGCCAACGCTCCTCTGGCTCTCGAGCGGCGACGCGGCGCTCACCGCGCTCGTCGCGTGCGGTCTCGTCGCGTCCGCGCTCCTCGTGCTGAACGTCTGGCCGCGCGCGACGATCGCGGCATGCGGCGTCCTCTTCCTCTCGTTCGTCGCCGCCGCCCAGGATTTCTCTGGTTACCAATCCGACGGGATGCTCCTCGAGGCGGCGTTCCTCTCTCTCTTCTTCGCGCCGCGCGGGTTTCGTCCCGGCCTCGCGGCGTCGCAGCCGCCGTCGCGCGCGAGCCTCTTTCTCCTCCAATGGGAGTGGTTTCGGATCTACTTCGAGTCGGGGATCGTCAAGCTCGCGAGCGGCGATCCGCAATGGCGCGCGCTCACCGCGATGGACCACTACTACGAGAACGGACCGCTCCCGACATGGCTCGCGTGGTACGCGCACCAGCTTCCGCACGGCGTGCACGCGGCGTCGGTGATCGCGACGTTCGTGATCGAGCTCGGCGTGGTCTGGATGCTCTTTCTCCCGCGTCGCTACCGCGTCGCGTGCTTCTTCGTCGTGACGCCGCTGCAAATCGGAATCATCGCGACGGCGAACTACGCGTTCCTCAACTACCTCGTGCTCGTACTCGGCGTTCTCCTCTTGGACGATCGCGCGCTGTCCCGTTTGCGCCTTCGTGCACCGCCGCGTGCGACGTCGATCGCGCCCGCGCCGCGTTGGCGGATCCTCGCCGCCGCCGTCGCGCTCTCGTGGTGCTTCTACGCAACGGTCGCGTCGTTCCTCTTCATGTTCGCGCCGGGCGGTCCGCTCGAAGCGCCGGCGCGCGTGCTCGAACCGTTTCGGATCGCGAACCGCTACGGCCTCTTCGCCGTCATGACGACCGCGCGTTACGAGATCGAATTCCAAGGCACGCGCGACGGCGCTACGTGGAAGACGTACGCGTTCCGTTACAAGCCGCAGGACACGAGCGCGCGACCCGGGATCTACGCGCCGTACCAACCGCGCTTCGAATGGAACCTATGGTTCGCGTCGCTCGGTTCGTGGAAAAACGATCGCTGGGTCGTGCGCGTCTGCGGTCGGCTCCTCGATCGCGAGCCGCGCGTGCTCGACTTGTTCGCGCGCGATCCGTTCGACGGCGATCGCCCCGTGCGCGTGCGAACGGTCCTCTGGCAGTACCGCTTCACGGACCCGGCGACGCGACGCGCGACGGGGCGGTGGTGGACGCGCGAAGAGCTCGGCCCGTACGCGCCGGAGCTCGAACGAAAGTCGGACGGCTCGATCGGGCTCACCGGCATCGAGTGACGGCGCCTCTGGATCGCCGGTGAACCACCCGCGCGCCGGTGTCGATCCACCGCGGGGTTTGCGCCCATTCACGATCACACCTGTCTGTAAGCGTTTTACGATCACGACTGACTAACTTTGCGGTGTGCGTGTACGGCGCGGTGTTTGCTCCTCTCCTCACGCCATGTCCAAACTTCTCTCGCTCCTCGCGCTCCCGTTCGCGTTCGCTATCGCCACCGCCGCGTGCTCGGGCGGAGATCCCGGGAGTCCGATCGGCTCCGGGCAACATCGCGGCACGGGAACGGGGAGCGGGACCGGCAGCGGAGGCGGCGGAGGCGGCGGGAGCAACAACAACGGCGGTGGAGGCGGCGGGGGTGGCGGTGGTGGTGGCGGCGGCGGCACCGGCGACTACGACTCCGGGCCGACACCTGGCGGCGCGGACTACGACTCCGGAAGGCCGCCGTCGGGAAACGACGCCGGCACGCAGACGGCCGACACGGGTACGCCTCCGCCCAACGCGCCGCTCGGAAGTTGCGGCAATCCGCGCTGCGGCACCTTCGGCAACGGCGGCGACTGCGGATGCACCGCGCGCGACAGCAATGGCAACCAGGTCCAGCTCGGATGCAACGGCGCGCAAGGCATCTGCGCGTGCTTCACGAACGGCAGTCAGTCGACCCAGGTCGTCGACGCGCCGACCGCTTGCGACTCGAACAGCAACACGATGGCCGAGTTCATGAGCGAGTGCGGCTGCCAGTAGCGCGAAGCTGCTGCTACGGCGACGGCGATCGCGCGAACGCCTCGGCGGCCTCGAAGACGCGGAGAAAATTCTCTCCGAGGATTCCTCGGACGTCGGTCTCGGAGTACCCGCGATCGAGAAGCGCGCGCGTGATCTTCGGGAGCCCGTCGATCCCAGCGAGACCGTCGGGGAGCGCGTCGACGCCGTCGAAGTCCGAGCCGAGGCCGACGTGATCGGGGCCGGCGATCTTCGCCATGTGATCGATGTGATCGATCAGAACGGACAACGGCGTCACGGGCGGCGGCTCTTTCTTCGCGAGCGCGGCGGCGACGCGCGGGTCGAGGAACACCGTCCAGAAGTTCACCATCGCGACGCCGCCGTTCTTCGCGAGCGCGCGGAGCATGTCGTCGGTGAGATTTCTCCGGTTGTCGCAGAGCGCGCGCGACGACGAATGCGACGCGATGATCGGCGCCTTCGCGATGGCGAGGACGGCGGCGAACGTCTCGTCGGAGGCGTGCGATACGTCGACGAGCATCCCGATGCGCTGCATCTCGCGAACGACGTCTTGCCCGAACGGCGTGAGTCCGTGATGACGCACGGGCGTTGGGCCGAAGGAGCCGGCGGAGTCGGCCCAGTCGTTCGAGTTCACGTGGGTGAGCGTCATGTAGCGGACGCCGAGTCGGTGGAAATCGCGGAGCGCGCCGAGCGAGTTTTCGATCGCGTGTCCGCCTTCGATGCCCATCAAGACGGCGATCTTTCCGTCGCGTTTCGCGCGGCGAATTTCTTCGGCACGGACGGCGAGGACGAGATCGTTCGGGTAGCGCTCGACTTGGCGGTACGTGACGTCGATGAGATCGAGCGCGCGACGCGAGGCGCTGCCGCGCGCGGCGGACGGTTTCTCGGCGTAGCCGCGGTCGACGTAGATCGAGAAGAACTCGGCGGTGATCCCGCCGGCGCGCATCTTCGCGAGATCGGTGTGCGTCTTGCGGTTTGGTTTGCCGAGATCGAAGCCGGTGTCGGCGATGATCGTGGTGATGTCGTTGTGGGTGTCGACGACGATCGCGGAGGCGTGGATGCGCGCGGCGCGCTGGTCGGGGGTTTCGGCGGGCGTGGGGGCGGAGGGCGTGGGCGTGGGCGTGGGCGTGGGGGAGGGCGTGGGCGTGGGGGAGGGCGTGGGCGTGGGCGTGGGCGCGCGATCGCACGCGAGCGCGGTCAACAATGCGATCGCGACGAGGTCTCTACGCATGACGAGATCCGGCTACTTTAGCTTCATGCGATGGCGTGCGTTGCGGATGCTCGCGTTCGTCGCGGGGGCAATGGCGCCTGTTGCGTTCACGCTCGCCCGTCCCGCGACGGCGCAGCCAACGCTACCTCCGCCGCCTCCCCCGCCGCTCGAAACGACCGCGCGCCCTCCTCCGCCGCCGCCGACGACGACTCCACCGACATCGACGAAGCCGCAGGCGCCGACGGACATCACCATCCCGCGTCCACGTCCGAAGGGCGCAGCGACGAGCGTGGGCGCGAGCGATCCGCCCGCGGCGCCCGAGCCGATGCCCGACTTCCTGACGACGAAGCGCCGGATCGATCCGCTCGATCTCGCCGAGAAGCGCGACGAGGGGTATTTCACCGGGCTGCCGCTCATCAACTCGGATCCCGACACCGGCGTCGGCTTCGGCGCGCGCGTCTATCACTATTGGAACGGCCGGCGCAGCGATCCCCTCTTCGCGCACACGCCCTACTTGCACCGCATCTACGCGCAGGCGTTCTTCACGACGAACGGGTACCAGTACCAGGCGCTCGATTACGACGGCGTCTACGTGGCGAGCTCGCCGTACCGCGTGCGCGCGGCGCTCGTCTACGAGCGGAACACGGCGTCGAATTACTACGGGCGCGGCGCGTCCACGCTCGCGCCGCTCGCGTATCCCGGCTCACCCGATTCGTTTTCGCAGCTGAGCGACTACGAGACGTCGACGTCGCGCGTAGAGCCCGACGGGACGACGTTCGCTCGTTACAACCGGTACAGCCTCGCGCGTCCGGTGGCGCGCGTCTCGGTCGAACGCGATCTCTTCGGCGGCTTCGTGCGCGTGCTCGGCGGACTCGGCTTGTCGTATGTCACCATCCGCGACTACACCGGCGCGAACGTGACGACGAGCAACGGCACGCGCGCGCCGGAGACAGCGACGCTCTTGCAGCGCGACTGCTTGGCGGGACGTGTCATCGGTTGCCAGGACGGATGGAACAACACGCTCAAGCTCGGCATCGCGTACGACACCCGCGACTACGAACCCGATCCGACGTCGGGCGTCTTCGCGGACGCGACCGCCGAGGTCTCCACCAAGATCATCGGCTCGCGCTACGACTATGGGCGCATCACGGCGTCGCCGCGAGTCTTCTTCAGCCCCATTCACGGCGCACCGCCCGCGCGGGTCGTGCTCGCCGCGCGCGCCGTCTATTCGGTCGCGTTCGGCGACGTGCCGTTCTTCGACATGGGGACGCTCGCGTTCACCGACGGCGATCAAGTCGGCCTCGGTGGGCTCCGAACGATTCGCGGATTCCGACAGGAGCGCTTCGTCGGGCGAATCGCCGCTCTGACCAACTTCGAAGTGCGCTGGACGTTCTACGATTTCAAAGTGCGGAGGCAGCGCTTCCATTTCATTCTCGTGCCGTTCTTGGACATGGGACGCGTGTTCGACGACGTCCGCGACACGACGCTCGCAGGGTGGAAACGCGGTCAAGGTGCTGCGCTCCGCATCGGTTGGAACCAAGCGACCATCGTCAGCCTCGATTACGGCGTGAGCGCCGAAGGCGCGGGGTTCTACGTGAACTTCGGTCATCCGTTCTAAAAAACCCAAATACCTTCGCTCGTTTCGCGCGATACTGACTCCGTGCGCTTCCGGGGGATCGATGGCCGATAACCAAAAGCCGTCCCGACGTCCCACGTCGCGTGCGCGAATGCCCGCGCGGCGCGACCCGCGCTCCGACTCCGAGCCGCCGCCGCGCGAAGAGCACACGTCGATCGGACCGACGGTGGGGCGCAACGCGGTCACGCGGCCGCCGCCGATGCGCGACACGCCGATCGGCGAATCGACCGAGACGAAGCCGCGCACGACGACGTCGCTCGTCCCCGGGATGACCGAGCTCGAGGCGGACCTCGCGCGCGAGCGAGAAGAGCGCGCGAAAGAAGCCGCGCTGATGGGCGAGATGCTCGTGCGCGTCGCGGAGGTCGAGGCGCGCTTGAAGGCGGCGGAAGGACACGCGGCGACGCTCGAGCACGCGACGCACGTCGCGGGGATGCGCGTGACCGATTTCTCGCAGGAGCTCGACGCTTCACGCGCGGAGAACGCGAGGCTTCGTGCAGAGATCGCGCGGCTCGATCAGGAGCTCGCCGAGGCGCACGCGCAGCAGTCGTCGGATCGCGAGGCCGATCAGCTCGTCGCCGCGGCGGATGCGCGTGCGGTGGAAGCGACGGCGCGCGCGCGTGACGCGGAGGCGCGAGCGAGCGACGCGACGGCGCGCGAGGCCGCAGCGGCGAACCGCGCGCAGATTTGCGACGAGGCGGCGCGCGCGGCGATCGAGAACGCCACCCGTCTCGAAGCGCACGGGCGCGTGCTCGAGGGGAGAGCCGCGAACGGCGATCTCGCCGTCGGGCGCGCCGAAAAGCTGCAGCACCAGATCGCGGCGCTCGAAGCCGACGTGAGGCGTGCCGAGGAGGGGATCGCCGAAGGCGAGAAGGCGACGGCCGACGCGCAGGAGACGGCGTCGCTCGTGACCGAAGAGCTGACAGCGGCCGAGAGGAAGCTCGCGCAGCTCGAGAAGCAGGCCGCGGCGGATAAGGCGGCGGCGGAGAAAGAGGTCGCGGCAGAGAGGACGGCCGCGGAGAAACGCGTCGCCGAGATGGAGAAGCGCGTCGCGACCGAGAAGGCCGCGGCAGAGAAGCAGATCGCGGAGATCGAGAAGCGCGCGGCAGCCGACCGCACGGCGGCGGAGAAACGTGCGGCCACCGAGAAAGCGGCGACCGACAAGCGCGCGGCGACCGACAAGGCGCAGCTCGACAAGCAGCGCGCGGAGCTCGACGCGGATCGCGCGCGGATCGTGACGCTCGAGGCGCAGCTCGCGCAGGCCAAACAGGGCGAGGCCAAGGCCAAGGCAGATCGCGAGACCGAAGCGACGGCGCTCGAGACGCAGCTCGCGGGTGCGCGCAAAGCGCTCGCGGACGCCGAGCGACGCGCCGAGGAGATGCGATCGCGCGAACAGGAAGCACGCGTCGCCGGGGCCGCGTCCGAGGCAAAGGCGCGCGGGCTCGAAGAGGGGATCATGAAAGCGGACACGATGCTCGCGGAGCTCGAGCGGCGCGAGCAGACGGTGACGGCGCTGCGCGCGCGGACGTTGGCGCACGCGCGCGACTTGATGGGCGGCGGGAAGGTCGACGCGGGGGCGAAGACGCCGCTCCGCATGAAGCACGCGCGGCGGTTGTCGACGGCGCCGGTCCCGGACATCGATTGGGACGACGCGATCCCGGTCGACGAAGCGGACTTGGTCGCCGGCTCGATGCCGCCGCGGCGCGACTGACACCGCGCTCGACGTCGCTAGGTGATTCGCTGATTCGTTACACGATCCGAAAAGGATCCGCGTCCACGGCGCTGATCGCCACGTCGAGACCGGGCACCGCCGCCGTCAGACGACGCGCGAGATGCGGGAGCGTCGCGCGCTCGCTCACCGAGTGCAGCGCGCACACGACCGTCATCCCGGTCGCGGCGGCGCGGAGCGCGTCGTGGTGGCGGAGCTCGCCGGTCAGGTAGAGATCGACGCCGGCGCGCGACGCTTCGTGAACGAGATCGCCGCAACTCCCCGCGCAGACCGCGACGGTCGTGGCGTCGGCATCGAGCCGCCCCGCAACGAGGACGCGCTCCGCGCCGAGCGCCTTCTTCGCGCGCTCGACCAGATCGCCGCGCGACGTCTTCGCGACACGCCCGACGCGCCCCAGGCCCAAGCCGCGCGGAGCCGCCGCGAGCTTCACGAGATCGAACGCGGGCTCTTCGTACGAATGCGACGCGCGAAGCGCACGCACGACCGCGTCGACGCGCGCGATGGGCACGACCATCTCCACGCGTAGCTCGTCCACCGTCTCGAGACGCCCGCGCTCGCCGACCACGGGATTCGTCCCCGCCTCGCCGAAGAACGTGCCCGTCCCGGGCGCGCGAAAGCTGCACGACGAGTACGCGCCGATCCGCCCTGCGCCCGCGTCGAACGCCGCGCGGCTCACCTTCTCGACGTCGGCGGGCGGCGCGAAGAAGACCAGCTTGTACGCTTCGTCTCTCTCGTCACTCGCGCGGAGCGGCGCGCGATCGGTCATCCCGAGCGCGTCGGCGAGCACGTCGTTGGTTCCGCCCGGCGCGACGTCGAGCGCGGTGTGCGGACTGTAGATCGCGACGCCCGCGCGAATCGCATCGAAGACGACGCTCCCCGCCTTCACGCGCTTGATGCCGTCGAAGATCGGCGGATGGTACGCGATGACGAGCTCGCGCTTTCCGATCGCCTCGCTCAGCACTTCGCGCGTCAGATCGATCGCGAGAAGCACGCGGTTCACGTCCGCCTCCGGATCGCCGACGAGCAACCCGACGTTGTCCCACGCCGCCGCGTCGCGCGTCGGCGCGATTGCTTCCAGCGCCGCCGTGATTTCGTGGAGCTTCATGGTCGCGAGACTACCTCGCTTGCCACAAAACACGCGAGGCGCCCCACGCTCGCGCGGGACGCCTCGGTGCTACTGGCGAGAGATGCTCACTCCGCGGGAGTGGGCGCCTCGGTTTTGTTCTGCGCCGTGCTCTTGATCGCGACCTCGATGCGCATCTTGTAGAAAGAGCGCCACACGAAGACGAGCATGATGGCGAAGAACACCCCGGACAACACGGTCGGGAGCACGTTGCCGTTCTGCGCACGGAGCGTCTCGGCGAGCTCGACCGCGAGCAAACCGAAGAGCGTCGTGAACTTGATGATCGGATTCATCGCGACCGACGACGTGTCCTTGAACGGATCGCCGACGGTGTCGCCGACGACCGCTGCGTCGTGGAGCGGCGTGTTCTTCTCCTTGAGCTCGACCTCGACGATCTTTTTCGCGTTGTCCCAAGCGCCGCCGGCGTTGGCCATGAAGAGCGCTTGGAAGAGACCGAAGAGAGCGATCGCGATGAGGTAGCCGATGAAGAAGAACGGCTCGAGGAACGCGAAGGCCAAGGTGCCGAAGAACGTCGTGAGGAAGATGTTGAACATCCCCTTCTGCGCGTAAATCGTGCAGATCTCGACGACCTTCTTGCTGTCCTCGATCGACGCCTTCTCGACCCCTTCGAGCTTGATGTTCGCCTTGATGAACTCGACCGCGCGGTACGCGCCCGTGGTGACCGCTTGGGTCGACGCGCCCGTGAACCAGTAGATGATCGAGCCGCCGGCGATGAGGCCGAGCAAGAACGGCGGGTGGAGAAGCGAGAGCTTCTGGATCTTCACGACGTTCGACAGACCGTCGGTGAGGATGACGATGATCGAGAAGATCATCGTCGTCGCGCCGACGACGGCCGTTCCGATGAGCACCGGCTTCGCGGTCGCCTTGAAGGTGTTGCCCGCGCCGTCGTTCTCTTCGAGGTAGTGCTTGCCGCGCTCGAACTCGGGCTCGAAGCCGAAGTCCTTCTTGATCTCCGCCTTGATGCCCGGGATCGCCTCGATGCACGAGAGCTCGTAGACCGACTGCGCGTTGTCCGTGACCGGACCGTACGAGTCGACCGCGATCGTGACCGGACCCATACCGAGGAAGCCGAACGCGACGAGACCGAACGAGAACACCGGCGAGGCGTCCATCGTGCCGACCGTCATGATCGAGCCGAGGCCCTGGAGCGACACGAGGTACGCCGTTCCCATCAGGAACAGGAAGACCATTCCCATCCAGAAGGCGCTGAAGTTACCGGCCGTGAGGCCCGACAGGATGTTGAGCGACGCTCCGCCTTCGCGCGAAGACGTGACGACCTCTTTGACGTGAGCCGACTCGGTCGACGTGAAGACCTTGACGACCTCGGGGATGATCGCGCCGGCGAGCGTGCCGCACGTGATGATGATCGAGAGCTTCCACCAGAGCGACGGATCGCCGCCGATGTTCGGGATGAGGAGGTACGAGACGACGAACGTGAGCGCGACCGAGAGGAGCGACGTGATCCAAACGAGGACCGTCAGCGGGTGCTCGAAGTTCATCTTGAGGACTTCGCCGTACTTGGCCTTCGCGATCGCCTCGTTGATGAAGTACGCAACCGCGCTCGCGATGACCATCACGATGCGCATGACGAAGATCCAGACGAGGAGCTGAACGCGGAGCGTCTCGCTCGCCGCTTCCGTCTTGCCGTGAACGGCGAGGAGAATGAACGAGATGAGCGCGACGCCGGTGACGCCGTACGTCTCGAAGCCGTCGGCCGAGGGACCGACCGAGTCGCCCGCGTTGTCGCCCGTGCAGTCGGCGATGACGCCGGGGTTACGCGCGTCGTCTTCCTTGATCTTGAAGACGATCTTCATGAGGTCCGACCCGATGTCGGCGATCTTCGTGAAGATGCCGCCCGCGATGCGGAGCGCCGCGGCGCCGAGCGACTCGCCGATGGCGAAGCCGATGAAGCACGGACCTGCGTAGCTGCCGGGGACCACGAGGAGAATGCCGAGCATGATCATGAGCTCGACCGAGATGAGCATCATGCCGATGCTCATTCCCGCCTTGAGCGGGATCGCGTAGCAGGGGTACGGCTTGCCGCGGAGCGAGCCGAACGCCGTGCGCGAGTTGGCGAACGTGTTCACACGGATGCCGAACCACGCGACCGCGGAGCTGCCGGCGATGCCGACGAGGCTGAAGCCGAGGATGATCGCGACCTGCAGCCCCTTGCCGTCGGCGAAGTAGTGTTGAATGACGCCGAAGTAGAGGACGATGATCGAGCCGATGAAGGCCTCGAGCAGGAGAATGAACTTCATCTGCGTGACGAGGTACGTCTTGCAGGTCTCGTAGATGAGCTCGGAGACTTCGAGCATCGACTTGTGGACGGGCGCGTTCTTCAGCTGCTGGAAGATCACGAAGCCGAACACCATGCCGAGCAGCGAGACGCCGATGCCCATCATCAGGAGCTTCGAGCCGTCGAGACCGCCGAGGAAGGTGACGCTGTCGAGGTGCGGGACGACGAGATCGGCCTCGCCGTGATGCACGGGTGCTGCAGGGACGGCGGCGCCGTCGCGGTTGGCGTAGGCCAACGTCGCGCCGAACAGCGCGAACACGAGCGGGAGCAGGGCGAGGAGACACCTCACCACTCGGCTGCCCCCGCCGTTCATCGATACCAAGGACTTCATGGAGACCTCTGCTTGAGAAAAAGAGTGCTTCGACCACCAAAAATCGGTGCGGAGGCACCCGCGATCTCGAGTGGTTGGCCGCCTGCCAGGCGCAGACGCTTCAGCACGCCTCGTCTTGCATCCCCCCTGAATCGGTGGGGAAGAAGCGGCGCCTCTTTAGCAACGAACCAACGGATTGTAAACCGACGCTGTGCGGCAGAGTGGGTGTGGGCTCGCCGAATCGCCAGGATTTCAGCGGGTTAACGTAGACTGATTTCGTGAAGATCGCTCGACGGGTGCTCCTCTCGTGCGCGGCATTCGGCGCCGCGCTCGCCGCGTGCGCGAGCGATCCGCCGGCGTCGGTTTCGTCGGTCGACGCCGGGGCGATGGACGCGACGGCGGACGTGGCGAGCGACGCGGGCGACGCGGCGACGACCGGATGCAGCGCCGGTCCGAGGACGATCGTCGATCCGACTCAGGCGCCGGACCTCGTTCCTGCCGGCGACGTGGGCTCGACGCTCGGGATTTTCGATCCGAGCATCGTCTACCCGCTCGGTGCGCCGGGGGGTGTGCTCGCGTACTCGAGCGTGCCGTCGCAGGACGCAATCGTCACGCGCATCGCCGTGTCGAACGATCGCGGCGTGACGTGGCTGACCGTGAAGGACGCGAACGCGACCGAGGACGTCACGATCACCGACGCGACGTGGTGCGGCGCCGCGACTTGCGCGGGGAGGATCATCCGCGAGGTCCCATCGCTCATCTACGATCCCGACGACGTCGCGAGCGCGCGCTTCAAAGTCTACACGCACGACTACATCGCGAAGCCCGGCTCGATGCCGGTGGTTCTCAAGTACGACTGGGGGACGATCGGCGTCGTCACCGCGCCCGATCCGTCAGGCCCGTGGAGCGCGACCAAGAAGGTGCTCGGATGGAAGTCGAGCCAACCGGCGATCTCGGAGACGGGCGCGTCGCAGCTGCTGACCGACATTCCGGCGCTCGCCGATTGCATCGCGTTCAGTGAGCCGGGCGCGCTTTACCGATCGGGCGCGATCGATCTCGCGCTCGGATGCGTGACGGCGGCGCCGGAGATCCGCGTCGAGCTTTTGCGTTCGACGGACCACGGCGCGACGTTCTCGTATGTCACGCGGTTGCTCGACGCGCGCGACGCGACGTGCCTCGGCGGCGCGGCGCCGCAGCTCAACGCGGCAGATCTCTTCGTCGCGGGCGGGAAGCAATTCCTGATCGTCACGACCGCGGGACCGACCGCGGGACTTCCGACTGGCTACAATGGATGCAGCGTCCTCGCGATCGACGATCCGTCGTCGGGCAAGGTGCGTCGCGACGACGCCGGTGCGCCGGTCGTTCTCCGCCGCATCGTTTCGCCCGGCGGCTCGCCGAACGGCCGCTTCATCGGTGCGTGCGCGTACGCCGAAGGGGCGAGCGGCGCGGGCTACATCGTTCCGGAGCTCTTCGTCGACGGACCGCCGCGCGTGTTCCGGTTCTTTCGCTCCGGCATCGTCGCGCCGTGAGCGACGTTCACCGAAGCTGCGCGCCGTCCCACTTCATCGCGAGCGTCGTCGGTCGCTCGATGTCTTTGTACTGAACGAACTTGATCGTGCGCGCGATCTCAGGCGGCCGATGGCCGATCTGCAGCGTCTGCGTCGTGCAATCGGTGCACGCCGGCAGCTGACGCGACCGCGTGAGAGTGCGCGTGTTCGAGTCGAGCAGGTAGAGATCGGCGTGCGCGCCGGAGGACGCGTCGGGCACGCCGTGCACGATCGGAACGAGCAGCGCGAAGAAGCCCTGCGACAGCTCGTGGAGCTCCACGCGCTCGACGTCGACGTAGCCGCCGTCGAGCACGGGGAGATCGAAGCGCGCGACCTGCGGGTGCTGCTTCTGCGCGTCGAGCGCGCTCGGGTCGGTGATCGCGATCTCGTAGCGCCGCGCCTTCGTCCCCGCCGCTTCGCTCCGCACGCACACCATGAGCCGTCCCATCGCGCCGAGCGTCTCCGCGCGGCAGCGCTCGATCGGTCCTTTCGGAAACCAGTCGTGCTTCTCGACGGTCGGGGCGACGGCGCCTGTGGATTCGGCGAGACGACGGCAGCTCCCGTCGGTGGCGTTGCCCTTCCCGTGGCTCTGCATCTCGCCGTACGCGGTCGCCGCGGCGTGGCCGATCCATGCGGGGCGCGCCGTTACTGCGTTGCGAAGCAAGCTGCACGCGGCGTCGCGCGCGTGGACGTCCTCGCCGTACCAGCGCGCGTTCATCGGCGTCTCGAGGAACGCGGCGATGCGTCGCGCGATCGGAGGCGCGAGCGGCGCGATCCACGCGCCCTGCGCGGCTTGCGCCTTCACCGTCATCGACGAATGAGCCACCACGACGCGCGCGAGCATCGGCGCGAAGCGCTTGTCGCTCGCTTCACGCAGGCAGCGAATCGCGCTCAGCACGACGCGGACGTCATCGCTGCCGACGAACGGCGCACACGCATCGGCGACCCGCGGGCGCATCGCAACGAGACGCACGTCGTCGAGGTCATGCCCGTTCGCGTACCCCATCCGAAGGATCGCGAGCATGTGCTCGAGCGCGACGAGCGCGAAGCCTTCGATCGACGGATCGGGATCGCGAAGCATCGCGAAGAGCTCGCGCTCCGACGTCTTCGCCGCGATGACCCCGGCGTTGTCCGTCGCGGCGGCGTCGTCGTGAAACCACATGGGCTGATGCTCGCGCAGCGGCGCTTGGGTCTTCAGCCCGAGATCGAGCAGCCTCCCGATCGTCCCTTCTTCGGCGATCTTCAGAAGACAGAACGACTCGGCGCGAGGCTTCGCGTCGTCGCGGCAACGCGCGGCCTCCGGTGAAATCGCGCGCGGCGCGACGTAGGGTTGCGACGGCGGGCGCGGCGGTGCGTCGATCGCGACGCGCACATCCGGAGCGTCCGGCGCGTCCCACTCCGGTGAGCTCGCGCTGCTCGCCGCGGGCGCGGGCGGCGCGGAAGAAGATGCTGCGGACGCGCGTGAGCTGGCGTCGGGTGTTGCCCCTACGCGCGTGACGAGCGTGGTCGAGGCCGGACGCGATCCACACGCGACGAGTGCGAGCGCGACGAGAGCCGAACAGAAGACTTTCGACCGCATCGCGGCAAGATAGCAAGCGCGGGTGTGCGCGGCTGTCCGCATTCCGTGCATGCGCGACGCAAAGTTCCGAGCGCGGCGATTTGTGCTTCGAAATGTCGAGCACCCACATTGCGCGGAGCCACGCGGTAGGGGACACCGCCGCCATGGAACACAGCGACGCCGACAAGACGCTCGAGACGACGCCTCCGCCCGACACGACCGACAAGATGCACGCGCTCGACATCCTCGAGGCGACGGGCATGCTCGGGACGCCGACGATCACCGTCGACGTGCCGCGTATGAGGCCGCGCGCCGACGCGGTGCTCGAGCTCGCGTAGGCGTCAGCGCACGCGCTTCGCGATCGCTTCGGCGAAGCGCGCCGCGGCGCCGCCTTGCGCCAAGAAGAGCGACGGTTCGACGACTTCGAGCTCCATGAGCGCGAGGCCGCCGTCGTCCGCGCGCACGAGATCGACGCGCGCATAGAGGAGTGGCTCGCCGGCGAACGGAAGCGCGTCGAGCACCGCGCGCGCGAAGCGTCGTTCTTCGTCGGTCGTGTCGATGCGCGGCTCGCCGCCGTTGACGATCCCGGCGGGCGTGAGCTGCGGATGCTTGCGGATCGAATGCGAGTGATCGCCGTCGAAGAAGACGAGCGAGATCTCGCCGCGCCCTTCGACCGACGTGAGGTACGGCTGCACCATCGCGTCGCCGCGCGCGACGATCGCGTCGAGGTGCGCTTGCGCGTCTCCATGCGCGTCCGCGAGGGTTTTCTTCGTCGCGTGCGATCCCGCCGACACCGCGGGCT
>JBBQXV010000011.1:0-63577 GCA_038209335.1 Polyangiales bacterium
GAAGGAAGGGGAGGGCCGGCCGGAGCCGCCGGCACCTCGCGCTTGGCTTTCGGCCGTTTGGTCAGGGTCGCGCTTCGAGGATCAGGTTGAACGGCGTCTCGGTCGCGCGACGGAGGCGAGCGAATCCGCCTTGGTCGACGATGATCTTGCGGAGCCGCCCCTCGCCTGCTTGGGCACCGAGGCCAGGGCCCTTGTGGGCGAGCGAGTGCGGTACGCACAGCATAGTGGACGCGGAGTAGAACACGCGTCCGATGGGATTGTGATTCTCTTCCGCCTTGTCGCTCGCGAAAGGCTCGACCACGAGCCACGTGCCGTCCTTCGCGAGCGTCTTCTTCGCATGCTTGGCAGCGCCGGCGGGATCCTCCATGTCATGGAGGCAGTCGAAGTGCGCGACGAGGTCGTAGCTCGTGCCGGGATAGTCGGTGGACTTCGCGACGCTGAACGTCACGCGATCGGAGACGCCCGCATCCTTCGCGCGTCGCGCTGCGATGTCGATCGATCCCTGGTGGTAGTCGAAGCCGTGGAAGTTCGACTTCGGGAAGGCCTTGGCCATCAGGATCGTCGATGCGCCGCATCCGCACCCGACATCCGCAACCTTCGCTCCCGCCTCGAGCTTCGCCTGCACGCCTTCGAGCGCAGGGATCCACGAGCTTATGAGATTGCCGAGATACCCCGCGCGGAAGAAGCGCTCCGTTCCCTCGAACAGGCAGGGATGTTGATGACCCCACTCCAGCCCGTCGCCGGATCGAAAGTTTCCTTCCATCTTGTCGAGCGCGCTCCACATGGCGCGCGCGATGTGGAAGGCGCCGGCGACCGAGGCCGGGCACTCGTCGTCGGCCAGCGCGAATGCCTGCTCGGGCGGCAATGTGTAGCGGCTCGTCGACGGGTCGTATGTCACGTATCCCGATGCAGCCTGCGCATCGAGCCACTCGCGAATGTAACGTTCCGCGGTCTCGGTGCGCTTCGCGAGCTCCGCGGGGGTCACGGGGCCGAGCGCCGCCATCGCCTTGTACAGACCGAGACGATCCCCGAGAACGAGGAGCGCGCTGCTCATCGTGACCCCCAGATCCCCGACCAATTTTCCCATGAGCGCGTTGAGCTTCGATTCGTCGATCGCCATCACCATCACCCCTTTTTCATGCCGGTTCGGCTGTTTAGTCATGTGACTTAGTCACTCGACTAAACTGGACCGAAGAGGGGGTGCTGTCAAGCACCGAATCGCGGGGGCGCTTTGCACGCTCGAACACGACGTTCCGGGGCTGACTGCGTGCGCGCCATCGAGGGTGCTTCCTTGCCGCCACCGGTGCGATGATCCCCGCCGATGAGTCGTATCGAGCTCTCGAGCTTCAACCTCAACCTACTTGTTTCCCTCGACGGGCTCCTCAGTCAACGCAGCGTGACGGCCGCCGCCAAACGCGTGCGCGTGACCCCCTCGGCAATGAGCCATTCGCTCGCCGAGCTGCGTCAGCTCCTCGGGGATCCGCTCCTCGTCCGAGCCGGCCGAGGCATGGTGTTGACTCCGCGCGCGGAGGCGCTCGTCGGTCCCATACGCAGGCTTCTCTGGCGCGGGAGGCCCCGACGCTCTCGATCGAGATCGTCCCCAGCGCGCGACGTGGCAATGCCTGGCTTCTCGAGACGGGCGACGTCGATCTCGCGCTCGGCGCCATCGTCGACGCCGCGCCCGGCATCCGCCGCATGGATCTCTGCACCGAAGGCTTCCTGTGCGCTGCCCGGAAGGGACACCCGCTCATCGACGGCGCGCTCGACCTCGACGCGTACGCCCGCGCAGGTCACCTCCTCATCACGCTCGGAGACGACGCGGGGCCTACCTGGATCGATCACGCGCTCGCAAAGCGAGGGAAGAAGCGTCGGGTCGCGGCTTGCGTCCGCTATTTCATGACGGCACCGCTCGTCGTTGCCCGCTCGGATCTCGTCCTCACGGGTCCGAGCATGTTGATTCGCTACTTCGCCGAGCTCGTGCCGATTCAGATCCTCGCGCCACCGATCGATCTCCCCACCTACCCCGAGGAGGCGTACTGGCATGAGCGCTTCGACGACGATCCCGCGCACGCATGGCTGCGCGCGCTCCTGAAGAAGACCACCAAGGGCCTGGGACTTGGGGTGGAGCCTCGGAAGCGCAGCTGGTGACGTGAATGCCGCTCAACGCATGTTGAGCACACGCCAGCACCAGCAGCTCGGCCCGTGGCGTAGCTTCCTGCTTCGAGAGGCGCACCGCCGATGCCACGAGGAGACCGATCATGACGATCCCGACGACGTTCGACGCCACGAAGTACAAGCACACGACGCGTGACCAATGGGATGCGGCCGCGGAGGCGTGGCACCGCTGGGGCCCGACCCTTCGAAGCTGGCTGGGACCCGCCACCGACCGCATGCTCGATCTGGCGAGTGTCAGCTCGGGGGGCCGCGTGCTCGACGTCGCCGCCGGCGCCGGTGATCAGACACTTCAGACCGCTGCGCGCGTTGGGCCGGGCGGCAGCGTCCTCGCTACGGACCTCTCACCGGCGATCCTCGCGTTCGCCGCAGCGGAGGCGAGGCGCGCAGGGCATCATTCGCGAAGGGTCGGACGTCGTGGAGCTCTGGCTTCATGAGACTGGAGCGTGTGAAGCGGTCGACGTTCATTGGGCGTGAGCGACTCGCCGCGCGGCGCAGAGCGATGCCCAGAGCTCGTCGGAATCTGGCGAGCCGTGATGTCGCGCCACGCGCGATCTGCGTGGAAGCGCAGAATCTGCAGTGCGGTCCTCAGCGCGTCGTCGACGTCTGTGATCATGGCGGAGGGTGCCGCGGTTCCGTGCGTCCGTCGGCGCCACAGTGAGGCGTTGTCGTGTCGTCCCGCTCGCCGAGCTCGCGCACCGCTTGATGCCGGCAGCCCTCCGGCACCTCCTGCCGAACGAGCTCGATCGCACGTGCGACCTTCTCCATGAATCCGTCTGTACTAGCGACGAACGAGCGATGTGGATGGCCGTCCCACGCCGTCGCGATTCGCGCGTCGAGCGCAGCCGCTTCGCGCGCCGACTCGATTCTCAGTGGATTGCGATGGTCGTAGCCGCGACTCGGCGTGCGGAGATGAATGACCGACGAATAGCGCGCGAGCTCGCCAGCGCGCGTCGAATCGTTCTCGGCGAAGAACGAATCGTCGTCGAGCGGCCAATACGCCAGCCCATCGAGCGTCCCGCGATCGCAGAGCACGACCGCCGCGTCACCCTCTTCGAGCGCGAGCGTCTCTAGCTCGCGCTGCACGCGGAAGATCGCGCGCTGCGAAGCGCGTCGCCCGGCGAGTGACTCTTTGCGCGGGAATCCGCCGCCGAAGATGATGCTCGCCGCTTCGGGAAGAACGGCAACGTGAGCGCAGAAATTGCGACGAACGATCTCTAGGAAAGCGGTCTTGCCCGCGCCGGGTCCGCCTGTGAGCACGACGAGCGGCGGCGCGTGCCGCGGGATCCGGCAGTCGCATGGCTCGCGATGCGCGTCGATCGCGGTCATCGCGCGACCACACGCTGCGCGCGCGAACGAGGCAGGCGGACTTGCTTGAATGCACCCATGAGATGTCTCCACGTTGGACGGGTCTGCGCATGCGCGATGCGACTCGCGTGCCGCGACTTCCAGCGCTCGATGAGGCGGTCCTGTCGGCCGGGGCGAAAGCGCGTCGCCGCGCTTCGGTGTTCAAGGCGATTCGCCGCGACAATCGCGTGGACGCGAACTTGCGTGGGCGAATGCCAAATTCCGATTGGGGGACGCGATGAAGGCATTCGTCTATGGCGGACCAGGCAAGAGCTCGCTCACCGACACTCCGAAGCCGACCATTCAGGCGCCGAGCGACGCGATCATCAAGCTCGCGAAGACGACGATCTGCGGCACCGACCTCCACATCCTCAAAGGCGATCTCGAGTCCTGCAAACCGGGGCGCATCCTCGGTCACGAAGGCGTCGGCGTCGTCGACTCGGTCGGCGCTGCCGTGACCGCGTTCAAGCCCGGCCAGCGCGTCCTCATCTCGTGCGTCTCGTCGTGCGGCAAGTGCGAATACTGCCGTCGCGGCATGTACTCGCACTGCACGACCGGCGGATGGATCCTCGGCAATACGATCGACGGCACGCAAGCGGAGTACGTCCGTACGCCGCACGCCGACACGAGCCTCTACGCGATTCCCGAAGGGAGCAACGAAGAGGCGATGGTCATGCTGAGCGACATTCTGCCGACCGCCTTCGAGTGCGGCGTGCTCAACGGGAAAGTCGCGCCAGGGGCGAGCGTCGCGATCGTCGGCGCCGGCCCCATCGGGTTGACCGCGCTGCTCACCGCGCAGTTCTACTCGCCGGGGGAGATCATCGTCGTCGATCTCGACGACAATCGACTCGAAGTTGCAAAGAGCTTCGGCGCCACGATCGTCGTCAACAGCCGCGATACCAAGGCGGTAATCGACGTGGTCATGAAGGCGACCGAAAACCGCGGCGTCGACACCGCCATCGAGGCGGTAGGCATTCCGGCGACGTTCGAGCTCTGTCAGAAGCTCATCGCGCCGGGCGGCACGCTCGCGAACATCGGCGTACACGGCAAGAAGGTCGATCTACACCTCGAAGCGCTGTGGGATCGCAACATCGCCATCACCACGCGGCTCGTCGACACGGTCAGCACGCCGATGCTGCTCAAGGTACTTCGGTCGAAGAAGATCGACCCCCTGCGGCTCATCACGCACCACTTCAAGCTCGACGAGATCGTCCAGGCCTACGAGACGTTCGGGCAGGCTGCGAAGACGCGAGCGCTCAAGGTGATGATCGACGTGTGAGTGGGAAGCGGAGGGAGCAGCGTCATGAACGTCCGCTCGACCAGCCATTCGCCGAGCGCGCTCGAAGGCGCGGTGCTCGTGTCGAAGCGAGGCGTTCCGGCGCCGCGCACGCGGAGCGCGCGCTCGATTCTGCGGCGCGAGTGACTGGACGCGAAGTTGCACCCGGTGAGCTCCATGAAGACGACCATGAAGAACGCGCTCACGCGCGAAGCGGTGCTCGCGTTGCTCACTGACGCGGAGGTGGCCAAGGTCAGCACGGCCGAGAGTTTCCGCCGACTCGTCGAAGGCGACGAGTACGTCGACCTCCGGGACCTCGCGGCCGGCGTTCAGAAAGAGCACGTCACGCCGCGCACCGCGGCGGGACACACGCTTCCGCGAAGCGCGGTCTCCGACGCGACGTGGGCCAAAGTCGTCGGCACGTTGGTGAGCTGACCATGGGCAAGATCATCGGCATCGATCTCGGCACGACCAACAGCGTCGTCGCCATCATGGTCGGGCGCGAGCCCAAGGTGATCATCAACGAGGAAGGCTCGCTCATCACGCCGAGCGTCGTCGCGTGGGACGCCAAAGGCGGCGTGCTTGTCGGACAGATCGCGAAGCGGCAGGCGGTCACCAACGCGGAGAACACCATCTTCAGCGCCAAGCGCTTCATCGGACGAAAGTTCGAAGAGGTCGCCGAGGAGATGAAGCGCGTGCCGTACAAGACGGAGCGCGCCTCGAACGGCGACAGCGCGTTCTCGATTCGCGGCAAGCTCATGAGCCCGCAAGAGGTGAGCGCGCAGGTCCTCCTGAAGCTGAAGACGGCCGCCGAGAACTACCTCGGTGAGAAGGTCACCGAGGCGGTCATCACCGTCCCCGCGTACTTCAACGACGCACAACGCCAGGCGACCAAAGACGCCGGGCGGATCGCCGGGCTCGACGTGAAGCGCATCGTCAACGAGCCGACCGCGGCCGCGCTCGCGTACGGCCTCGACAAGAAGAAGGACGAGGTCATCGCCGTCTACGACTTCGGCGGCGGCACGTTCGACATCTCGATCCTCGAGGTCGGCGACAACCTCGTGCAAGTCCTCTCCACGAACGGCGATACGCATCTCGGCGGCGACGACATCGACAACCTCATCATCGACTACATCGTCGCGGAGTTTCGCAAGTCGAGTGGCGTCGACGTCGGCAAAGACAAGATGGCGATCCAGCGACTCCGCGAGGCCGCGGAGAAGGCGAAGATCGAGCTGTCGAGCACGCAGGAGACCTCGATCAACCTGCCGTTCCTCACGGTCGGCGCGGGTGGACCGGTGCACCTCGATTTGCATCTGTCGCGCGCGAAGCTCGAGCAGATGATGGCGCCGCTCGTCGAGCGATCGATGGAGCCGGTGCGCAAGGCGATGGCGGACGCGAAGAAGACGGTGAAAGACATCGTCGAGGTCGTGCTCGTCGGCGGCTCGACGCGCGTCCCGCTCGTCAAAGAGACCGTGAAGAAGTTCTTCGGCAAAGAACCGCACCAAGGCGTGAACCCCGACGAGGTCGTCGCGGTGGGCGCCGCGATTCAGGCCGGCGTTCTCAGCGGCGACGTGGCGGACATGGTCCTGCTCGACGTCGCGCCGCTCTCGCTCGGCATCGAGACGCTCGGCGGAATCATGACCGTGATGATCCCGCGCAACACGACGTTGCCTTCGCAGAAGAAGGAGACGTTCTCGACGGCGACCGACGGTCAACCGAGCGTCGATGTGCACGTCATGCAGGGCGAGCGCACCGAGGCGAAGTACAACCGGACGCTCGGGCACTTCCAACTCTCGGGGATCATGCCGGCTCCGCGCGGCGTCCCCAAGGTCGAGGTGACGTTCGACATCGACGCGAATGGCATTCTCTCCGTCACCGCGAAGGACACCGCGACCGGCAAGGATCAGAAGATCACCATCACCGCGAGCTCGGGTCTCAGCGAGGCGGAGATCCAGAAGATGGTGAAGGACGCTGCGGACCACGAGTCCGACGACAAGGTGCGGCGCGAGCAAGTGGAGCATCGGAACAAGCTCGACAACCTCTGCTACACGCTCGAAAAGACGCTGCGTGAGAACAAAGAGAAATTTCAGGCGGCCGACGTCGCGTCGCTCGAAGCACTCATCGCCGAAGGGCGCGACGCCGTCGCAAAGCAGAATGACGATCTCGTCAAGAGCGTGAGCGAGCGCCTCGAGAAGGAAGCGCATCGCGTGTCGGCAGCGATGTACCAGGGCGCGAGCGGCGCCGCCTCCGCTGACGGGAACGGAAACGGAAACGGGGCGACGACGAACGGCGCGGGAGGGAAGCAGGACGTCATCGACGCCGAGTTCGAAGATGCACCGCGACATGCCTGAACGAGCGACGGCGTTCCGAGACGAGATCGCGGAAGGTACATTGCGGTCAGCGATTCCTCGTCGCGGAGCGCGCTGAGCGACGCTCACCCGCTGTGCCGGCCGTCCTTCCCAAAAAGCTCCTCGGCGCGCGCCAACACGAGGGCCACGCGATCCGTGTGTCACCGCTCGTCGTGGCGTGTGCGACGCTCGACGCGGCAAGCGTCCACGCACGACTAAAGACGCGCCCCGATGGATTGACCGCCGGCGAGGCCGAGACTCGTCTCGCCGAGCACGGTCCAAACGTGCTCGCCAAGGATCAGCGCGTCGGGATCGCCATGCTCCTGTGGCGCGCGGTGCTCAATCCGCTCGTCATCTTGCTAGCGGTGCTCGCGACCATCTCGTTCGCCACGGGGGATGCGCGCGCCGGCAGCATGATGCTCGCGATGATCGCGCTCAGCGTCGGACTGAAGCTCGTCCAGGAGACGAGGGCCGGCAACGCGGCGGCCGCGCTGAAGGCGATGATCTCCGTCAACGCGACGGTGATGCGCGGTGGCGCGCCGCACGAGATCCCTGTCGCGCACATCGTTCCTGGAGACGTCGTCCACCTCGCCGCCGGCGACATGATCCCTGGCGACGTCCGGATCGTCGAGGCGAAGGATCTCTTCGTGAACCAAGGCTCGCTCACGGGAGAGAGCTTCCCCGTCGAGAAGTTCGCGGCGGAGCACGCCGCCGATACGAAGCCGACCGCTCCGCTCGATCTGACGACCATCGCGTTCCTCGGCACGAGCGTCGGGAGTGGCTCGGCGACCGCGGTGGTCGTCGCGACGGGCAAGGAAACGTTTCTCGGAGGCATGTCCGAATCGCTCCAAGAGCCGTCCGCGAAGACGGCGTTCGATCGCGGCATCTCGCGCTTCACGTGGCTCATGCTCCGCTTCATGGCGGTGATGGTGCCGCTCGTCTTCATCATCAACGGCGTGATGAAGGGGAGCTGGAGCGAAGCGTTTTTCTTCGCGGTCGCGGTCGCCGTCGGTCTCACGCCCGAGATGCTTCCGATGATCGTGACGGTCTGCTTGTCGAAGGGCGCGGTCGCGATGGGCGCGAAGAAGGTCATCGTGAAACGCATCAACGCGATCCAAAACCTCGGCGCCATGGACGTGCTGTGCACCGACAAGACAGGCACGCTCACGATGGATCAGGTCGTCCTCGAGAAGTACTGCGACGTCGCGCTCCGCGAGGACCCGCGCGTGCTCGCGCTCGCGTACACGAACAGCCATTTTCAGACTGGCCTCAAGAACGTCCTCGACCGCGCCGTCCTCGCCCACGAGGAAACGCACGCGCACGCGCGCATCCCCGAGATGAAGAAGGTCGACGAAATTCCGTTCGACTTCGAGCGGCGCGTCATGTCCGTCGTCGTGCGGACACCGGAGGGGAAGGACCGCATCATCACGAAGGGCGCTCCGGAGGCGGTGTTTCCGAAGTGCACGGGCTTCGCGCACGACGCGGAGCTTCTCGCGATGGACCACGAGCACATCGACAACCTGAAGAAAGAGTACGAGCGGCTCTGCGCCGACGGCTTCCGCGTCCTCGCGATCGCGATCAGAGATACCGATGCGCGCGGCGCGGCGCCGTATGGCAAAGGCGACGAGCGGGATCTCGTCCTTCAGGGTTACATCGCGTTCCTCGATCCGCCGAAGGAGAGCGCGACCGCAGCGATCAAGGCGCTCTTGGGGCACGGCGTCGCGATCAAAGTCATCACCGGCGACAACGATCTCGTCGCGCGCAAGGTCTGCAGAGAAGTCGGGCTCGCATCCGACTCCGTCGTGCTCGGCGACGACGTCGAGAAGATGACGAACGACGAGCTCGCCGACGTAGCCGAGACCACCGTTCTCTTCGCGCGCGTTTCGCCTGCGCACAAACAGCGGATCATCAAAGCACTCCAATCTCGAAATCACACCGTCGGCTTCATGGGCGACGGCATCAACGACGCGCCTGCGCTCCACACGGCCGACGTCGGGATCAGCGTCGACACTGCCGTCGACATCGCGAAGGAGTCGGCCGACATGATCCTCCTGGAGAAGTCGCTGCTCGTGCTCGACGAGGGCGTGCTCGAGGGCAGAAAGGTCTTCTCGAACATCATCAAGTACGTCCGCATGGGCGCGTCGAGCAACTTCGGAAACATGTTCAGCGTGCTTGGCGCGAGCGTCTTCGTCCCATTCTTGCCGATGCTGCCGGTGCAGATCCTCGCGAACAATCTCCTCTACGACATCGGCCAGACGGCGATCCCCACCGACGCGGTCGATCCCGAGCGACTTCAGATGCCGCGCGCGTGGGACATCAAGGAGCTGACGCGCTTCATCGTCTTCATCGGGCCGTGCTCGTCAGTCTTCGACTACTCGACGTTTTTGATCATGCTCTATGTCTTCAAGTGCTGGGACACGTCCACGCCGGAGATCGCCGCGCACAGCCGAAGTCTGTTTCAAACAGGCTGGTTCGTGGAGAGCCTGCTCACGCAGACCCTCATCATCCACGTCATCCGCACGAACAAGATCCCGTTTCTACAGAGTCGACCGTCGCGCCTCGTCACGCTGATGAGCGTGGGGATGATGGCGATCGGCGTTGCGATTCCGTTCTCACCGGTTGGTCGCTACTTGGGATTCTCTGCACTCCCGCCGCTCTATTGGCCGCTGCTCGCGCTGACACTCGTCGGGTACGTGGTGCTGACCCAAGCGGTGAAGGCCTGGCTTTTGCGGCGCGCGTGGATTTGAGATGATCGCGCCCCACGAGGAACGCTACGGCTGGAGCATCGTCGAGCCCACCGCGAACGACTCGGGGTACTCGTAGTGAAGCCGAGCGTGCAGGTGGTGCTCGGCGTGTCGCTCGCACCAGAGCGTCGCGCCGCGCGTCTCGCGCTGCATGCGCACGCATTGCACGCAGGCCGGCTCGATCTCCTGAGTCGTGTCCTTGTGAACGTCTTTCGCGCGGACGACCAGCACGGGGCACGGCGCCTTGCGCGCTACCGTCGACGCCACGGAGCCGAGGACGAAGCGCTCGACCGCGCCGTAGTCGTGCGTGCCCACGAGGACGAGATCGGCTTGGATGTTTGCCGCGAGCTGCACGATGCGCTTCCACGCGATCCCCTCGGACAAGTGCGTGACGACGCGCATCTGCGGAGACTCCGCCGTGACGCTGCGCCCGCTGCGGTCGAGGAGCGAGCGCGCCGCGTCGCGAAGCTCGACGAGCGGTGGTGTCGCCGAGAGCCCGACCAACGACGGCGCTTGCGAGAGCCCCTGCATGACATGGACGATGTGCATTTCGGCGCCGGCAATGACGCGCGCGAAGCCGATCGCCGCTGACACGACGCGCTCGCTCGAAGCGGACGCGTCGATGGCGGTGAGGATCACGAAGCGCGGCGGAGTGGACGTGGTGTTGGTCATGGGGTTCCAGCCTGCGACGTTCATGCCGGCGATCGCGACGGAAACCGCCGCCGCCGGCGTCGCGGCTCGTGCAGATTCCGCGCGTTCGCGCGTGCTTTGCGCGATTCGCCGTCCGCGCGAATCGCGCGTGCCTTGCGCCACGCGCGACCGGTTTGGCTCCACGTCGCTCGCGACGCACGGGTACGGCCCGTGCACCGAACGGGTGCGTGAGCCATCGTCACCTTGCCGCCTTCATCGACCACCGGGAAGCAAAAGTGTTCGCCATTGACGCCGCCGAAGCAGAGGTGGTCCACGTGCGCTCGCCGACGCATCACATCGATCGGCACCCGATGCGAACCGCCGAGGCCGATCACCCAGAGGATGCGCGCCACTTCCATCACGACGTCGCGATCGCGACCGCCGACGCGATCGAGATCCTCGTACTCGGCCCCGCGAGCGCGAAACACGAGCTCGTGAAGGACTGGAAGGCGCACGACCCGCACGTCGCCGCGCGCGTCCTCGGCGTCGAGACGGTCGATCATCCCACCGACGGCCAAGTCGTCGCGTTCGCACGCCGCTTCTTCAAAGCAGCCGACCGAATGACCGGCAACGTCTGAATGTCTCCACGCGCGAGTCGGCCGCGGCACCTCCCTTGGCGATCGATCGCGTCGCGCAAGAGACCGAGCTTCCCCGGCCACGGCACCATCTGTGAGACCTGATACCGACCCGATCCTTCCTGACTGCTGCGCACGGGTGCGCCGTGGCTCGTCGGCGCCGCCGCGCACGGACGCAATCGACGCGCGTGCGCGCACGCGCTGCGCGCGCGTCTTCACCCGAAGCGTGTGGCGAGCGGGGCCGATCGCGTGGACGTCTTCTTGCGTCGAAGGTCGGTACCCCGGAGGTTGCGATGAGCTTCGACCGCGTGCACAGCAACCACGTCATTGCGGCACGAGTACGATGGTACGCTTTCGGCTAACCCCGCCGCCGCGGAGGCCGCCCGAGACGCGACTCGCGCTCCGCCGGCTCACGCTCGTCGACGGAGACGTCATCGAGCATCGAAGCTTCGTGTTCTGTCCGTTTCGCGCGGTGGCGACCGACACCGTCGAGTGCATGACGTGCGCGGACCTCGCGCGCGTCGAGACCGTCGAAGCGATCGTCTGCGCGCGCGAAGCGCCGCTCACCGACGGCGAAGCGCTCGAGCTCATCTCGAGACGACAGATCTACAGCGGCACCGAGAGCCTCGCGGCGCGCACGCCGGTCGGCGCCGTCGCCGGGACCGTCGTGGTGTGCGCGACGCCGACGACGAGGATCGCCGTCGTCGAATCGGTCGCTTCAGAGCTGGCCGCGCCGGGTGTCGTCGTGATCGACGAGGCGCGACGGCCGACGGCCTTCGTGTCGCGCGCGTCGCTCGTCGCGACGCCTGCGGCACTCGCGCTGACGCTCGCCGACTGCCAAGACGAGGCGTTCACGATCTTCGACGAGCGCGACTCGCTCGCGCACGCGCTTGGTCGACTCGTTCACGATCGTCAGCGCGCCGCCGTCACGATCGACGCGGTCGGTCGCGTCACCGGGCTCGTCTCCGATCTCGAGGTGCTTCGCTGGCTCGCGCGCGCGTCGCGCGGTCACATGTCGGGCGGCTGAGCGAGACTGCCGACTTCATCCGCACGCAAGGCGTGCGCGACCCTCTTCGCTTTTCCGAAACCGATCTCGCGCGGTCTTCGCTCGGCACGAGGCGCGCGCCCAAGGTTGCGCCGGCACGCCGCATGCTCATCGACAACTCTGGAACCATCCAAGTGTTCGCTCCCACCACGTCCGCGACGGACTGCCCGTCCTGCGCGCCGCCCGTCGTCAAACCGCCCGCGGCAGCGCCGCGCGTCTGAGGCCCTCATGTGCGAGCTCTTCGCGATGTCGGCGCGGTTTCCGACGACCGTCCGTCTCTCGCTCGACGAGCTGGCGCGCCACGGCGGAGGGAGCGGACATCGCGATGGTTGGGGGATTGCGTTCGCGCAGCAGGGCGATGCGCTCGTCGTCCGCGAGCCCGGAGCGGCGAGCGAGAGCGCGTGCCTCGCGTTTTTGCAGCACCAAGAGCTCCGGAGTGAAACCGTCCTCGCGCACATCCGAAGGGCGACGCAGGGCAAAAAGCTCCTTCGAAATACGCAGCCCTTTTCCCGCGAGCTCGGCGGCGTGGTTCATGTCTTCGCTCACAACGGGATGCTGCCCGGCATCGAGACGAATGGGCGATTCCCCACCCGCCGCTTCCTCCGCGTCGGCGACACGGACTCGGAGCACGCGTTCTGCGCGCTACTGGAACGCATCGCGTCCATGTGGAGCGAAGGCCTCCCGAGCCTCGAAGCGCGATTGGCTGCGGTCGCCGCCTTCGCTGACGAGCTCCGCGAGCTCGGCCCCGCGAACTTCATTTACTCGGACGGAGACGCAGTCTTTGCCCACGGACATCGCCGCAAGAGCGAGAGTGGCGAGATCCGTCCTCCAGGGCTCTACGTCCTCTGTCGAAGCTGTGCCGCAGGATCGGAAGGCATGCCTCTCAGCGGTGTCGCGATTGGTCTCGAAGCGAACCAACAGGTGGCACTGCTGGCCAGCGTGCCCCTCAGTCGCGAGCGGTGGGACCCGCTCTCCGAGGGCGAGATCGTCGTGCTGCGCGAGGGGCGCGTCGTGCGGCGTCGAGCGTTGGTCGAGGGCGAGCGTGCGAGGCTCCCTTCTTGAACGATCCCTCCGGCGCGGAAGAGTTTCCGAGCCTCTCGGCGACGGAGGCCACGGCGCGGCGCCTCGAACGCGGAGACAACGTCCTCGTCCCCATCAATCGTGCGTCGACGCTGCGCGAGCTTCTGTCGATGCTCGCAGATCCGATGGCGCTGATGCTCGTGGCGGTCGCGGTCGTGGACTTTGCGCTCGGCGAGACGCGCGACGGCGTCATCATGACCATCGCCCTGATCCCCGTGCTCGGCGTCGATGCGTTGCTCGAATTTCGCTCGCGAAAGGCGCTCGCCGCGCTTGCGGGGGCCGTCGCGCCACGAGCGCGGGTTGTCCGTGACGGCGCCGTGACAGAAGTCCCCGCAAGCGCGCTCGTGGACGGCGATCTCGTGATTCTCGAGGAAGGGGATGTGGTGGCCGCCGACGGTGCGGTGCTGCGCGCGGCGAATCTATCGATCGACGAGGCGATGCTCACGGGAGAGTCGCTGCCGCAGGAGAAACACGCTGCCCCCGATCCTGGAGTTGCCATTCCCTGGGCCGGGGCTGGCGCGGGAATCCGCGAAGGCTCCCCTCGACCCATCGTTGCGAGCTCGGCTACGACTGTCATTGCCGGGACTATCGTCCTCGCTGGATCCGGCTCCGCGCGGATCGTCGCGACGGGCGCGAGGACGCGGCTCGCAGGGATCGCGCGCCTCGTCGACGCCACCGTCGATTCGCCTACGCCGCTCCAGCGACGAATCACACGGCTCATACGGCCTCTCGCGATCGGCGCGGCGGGTGTCGCCATCGCCGCTTTCGCGCTTTCGATCGCCCGCGGCACAGGCCTTCGGCTCGCATTCGTCACGGCGGTGAGCTTGGCGATGGCCGCGATCCCGGAGGAGTTCCCTCTTGTCTTCACGCTGTTCCTCTCCCTCGGTGCTTGGCGATTGGGAAAGCGCGGAATCCTGGTGCGGCGACTCGCCGCGGTGGAAACGCTCGGCTCAACCACCGTGCTCTGCGTCGACAAGACGGGGACTCTCACGCTCGGAAAATTTTCGCTCGATGAGCACCACGCTCTCGGTGCGGCAGGCGACGACGATCTCGCGCTGCTCGAAGCTGCGGTGCTCGCGTGCGAGGACAAGCCGCCGGACCCGCTCGAGGCGGCGATCGTCGCCCACGCGGCGGAGCACGGGATCGACGCTGCCGCGCTACGCGCTCGCTGGACGATGGCGTCGGACTACGGCTTCGATGCGGTCGGCAAGCACATGTCACACGTTCGGTCTTCTGCCGCGGGACCGAGCGAGTCGCGCATCGATGCCAAGGGGGCCCTCGAAGGAATCCTCGAGCATTGCGCGCCCGATCCCGCAGCGCGCGCTGCTGCGCTGTCGATGGAGGCGGAGCTCGCCGCGCGTGGAATGCGCGTGCTCGGCGTCGCCGGCCGTCACGCGCCAGGATTCTCCGGTGACCGCACGAAGGATGAACGCGAGCTCGTGCTGCTTGGACTGCTCGCCTTTCGAGACCCGCTTCGTCCCGAGGTCCCCGACGCGATCGCAGACGCCCGCAAGGCGGGCATCGAGGTGAAAATTCTGACGGGCGACAACCCGATCACCGCGTCGGCGATCGCGGCGGCCGCCGGTCTTCCGATCGGGGCCGACCGAATTCTTACCGGTGCGGATCTCGACGAGACACCTCCCGACCTTCTCGCCGAACGCATTCGCGGAGCGACCGTTCTCGCGCGGCTGCGGCCCGAGCAGAAGCACGCCATCGTGGCCTCGCTACGTGCGTCTGGCGAAGTCGTCGCGATGACCGGCGACGGCATCAACGACGCTCCCGCAATGCGCGAGGCCGACATCGGCATCAGCATGGGCCGCCGAGCGACGCAGGTCGCGCGCGCCGCCGCAGACCTCGTCCTTCTCGACGATAGCTTCGTCGCGCTCGTCAGCACGGTACGCGAGGGCCGCTCCATCTATGCCAATCTGCAGCGCGCGTTTCTCTATCTCATAGGCTTCCATGTTCCGATCGTCCTCCTGGCGATCGTGATGCCCCTGGTCGGACTGCCGCTGCTGCTCTTGCCGGTGCACCTGGTGTGGCTCGAGCTGATCGTGCATCCCGTCTCCGCACTCGTCTTCGAATCCGAACCGCCGGGTCCCGCCGCGCTTCGCGTCCCGCCGCGCCCGCCCTCGGCGCCGCTCGTCGAGCGTCATGACGTAGTGCGGTCAGCCGCCGCCGGGCTCGTCCTCACCACGAGTGTCTTCCTCGCGTGGTGGTGGGCACTCCCCGAGAGCGTGGCCGCCGCTCGGACTCTCGCGTTCGCCATCCTCATCGTAGGCTCGGTGATGCTGGTGTTCTCCGAACGCGCGCACGATCGCTCCTGGACTGCGGCGGGCATCCCGACATCGATGCGCGCGCGTATCGTGCTCCTTCTCGTGATCGGCAGCGTGCCCGCGATGGTCTACATCTCACCGCTCGCCAACGCGCTCGGTCTCGCGCCCATGTCGCTGGCTCGATGGGCCCTTGCGATCGCCGTGGGCGTCGCTTCGGTTGGCTGGCGTGCGCTGTTGCCGCCGGCTCGCCCTCGTTCGCTCGCACGGACCCCCCGAGACACGCCGGCAGAGGCCCCTGGATGAAGCGCACCGCGCCCGCGGCGACCCCCCGAGGGCCCGCGCCCTTCGATCGGTTCCAGATCAAGAACGGCGCGTACTCGAGAAAACTGCGCGTAACGGCCGTTCGATGAGCACCGATCCGTCGGCGGGTTCCACGCGAGCGCTTCGGCTCCTCACCGTCGCGCGCGGGGATCGACACGCGGCCACCTCGCGCATCCGCGACGCCTTCAACGACGCGGGCGCTTGGATCACCGACGTTCATTTCTTCTCGGGGGTGCAGACGGTGTTCGCTTTCGAGGTGGCGGCGGAGCGGCTGGGCGCGCTGGAGGCCGAGCTGCTTCGTCGGGGGATGAGTCTTGACGACGTCGGGGCGGCATCGATCCGCGACGCGATTCGAGAAGTCGTGGGAGAGATCCAAGGGACGCTGGTCGCGATGTTCGCCGACGGCGATCCCGATCTGACCCGCGACATTCCCGCGATTCCGGGCTGACCGATCGCGATCGCCGTCAACGCACCTACGCCGCGGCTCCCTCGCTCATTGCCGATCGGGTACCGAAATGCGACTCGGCCGTACGAATCGCTTTCCCGGGTCGGCGGCTCTCATGGAGCGATGCTCGCCCTCGCCGCCATTCTCGCGCTGCTCATTGGCGTCACGCTCGGACTCCTCGGTGGAGGCGGCTCGATTCTGACGCTTCCGATTCTCGTCTACGTGCTGCACGTCGAGCCGAAAAGCGCGATCGCGACGTCGCTTCTGGTGGTCGGCGTCACGAGCGCCATCGCCGTGGTGACGCACGCGCGCGCGGGCCGCGTTCGATGGCGCGCCGGGCTGACGTTCGGAACCGCCGCGATGATCGGAGCGCTCGCAGGGAGCTCCGTCGCCCGCTTTCTTCCGAGCGAAGTGCTCCTCCTCGGATTCGGCGCGGTGATGTTCGTGACGGCGGTCCTGATGTTGCGAGGTCGGCGCGTGCCGCCGATGGGATCTGCCGCCGCGACCTACAAGATCATGGCAACGGGCGTCGCCGTCGGTGTCGTCGCGGGGCTCGTCGGCGCGGGCGGAGGATTCCTGATCGTCCCCGCGCTGGCGCTCCTCTGCGGGCTCGCGATCCCGGATGCCATCGGCACGTCGCTCCTCGTCATCACGATGCAATCGTTCGCCGGCTTCGCGGGCTACGCCGGGCACGTTTCGATCGACCCACGCCTCGCCGTCGGCGTCACCGCCGCAGCGGTCGTCGGGAGCTTCGCAGGCGTGCGTCTCGGCAGGCGTCTGTCCGCCGAAGCGCTCCGCCGCAGCTTCGCTTGGTTCGTGCTCGCACTCGCCGTCCTCTTTCTAGGCAAAGAGCTGACGGCCTCATCGCTGTACGGAGGCTGACTTGGAAACCACCCCGCGCGAACCCTTTGCGCCCGCGCCGGCTCTCACGAAATAGGCGGGCGCCGTCGCCCCTCGAAGGAGTCACCATGTGCAGCCGAGTCGAATGCACCCGTTGCGGAAAACCCACGTACGCCGGATGTGGCGCGCACGTCGAGCAAGTCCTCGGCAACGTGCCTAAGGCAGAGCGTTGCGACTGTCGCGAGAAGGCGCGCGCAGAGAAGAAGCCGAACGAATCGTCGATCTTGAAGCGACTCTTCGGGATCTAGCGCGACTGTTTTTCGAGCTGCCGGATCGCTTCGCGGACGATGCGCTGCACCTCCTCGGGGACGGCGCCGTGTTTCGCCGACGTCTCGCAGAGCACGAGCACCTTGCGAAGCGACTCGCACTCACCGCGGCAGCGCGCGCAGCTCGCGACGTGCGCCTCCATCGCGGCGCACTGCTCCGCGCCAATCTCCCCTTCGAGGTAGCGCGATAGCATCGGGACGACGTCCGGACACGAGGGCGACGGCGCCGTGGCGTTCTCGATCAAGAGAGGCGCGAGCCGCGTGCGCACCGCGACGCGCGCGCGATGAAGGCGACTCTTCACTGCGTCGACATTTACGCCGAGAACCTCCGCGACCTCGGGCGCGCTCAGCCCCTCCACGTCGCGCAGGAGCAGAACCTCGCGGTACTCCGGCGACAGCGCACGGATCGCAGCTTCGAGCGCGGCGCCCACTTCGTGAGCGTGCACGGCATCGTCAGGCGCAGCGTGCTCGACGTCCGCCACCTGCATGCTTGCATCGAGGTCGACCGTGTCGGGCGTCGCGCGGCGATGACGCTTGATGCAGAAGCTTCGCGCGATCGTGTAGAGCCACGTCGAGACCGACGACGCGCCGCGAAACTCGCGCATCCCGCGCGCCGCGGCGAGGAGCGTGTCTTGGAGCACGTCGTCCGCGTCCGCAGTGTCGCGGCACATCTTCAAGCCGAAGCGATGGACCGCCGGCGCATAGCGCGCGAGGATCTTCTCGAGGGCCGCGTCGTCGCCGGCGCGGTACTCGTCTAGGAGATCGGAGTCGCTTGGTTCGCTTTTCATGATGATCCGCGAACCCTTCTTAGGGGCCACACGCTCTCATGTACAGGATGCGCCGAACCGACACGACACGCCGTGAGCTTCTGCTCGGAACCTTCGCGCTCGCGATGGGCGCGGCGTCGTGCTCCCGAAGCGCCGACGCGACGCCGCTCGACACGATCGCGCCGAGCGATCTCGCGGCGAACCTCGCGAGCGGGGCGACGCCGACCCTTCTCCATGTCGGCTCGTCGTACCTCTACGGCAAGGCGCACCTGCCGCGGGCGATCCACGCAGGCGAGACCGGTGAAGAGACGAGCACGCTGACCGACGTCGTGCGCGCGCTGCCGAAGGACACCGAAATCGTCGTCTACTGCGGCTGCTGCCCGTGGTCGCGCTGCCCCAACGTCCGCCCGGCGAACAGGACACTGCGCGCGCTGGGCTTCACGCGCGTGCGCGCGCTCGAGCTCCCCACCACGCTGCGCGACGACTGGATTGATCGCGGTTACCCCATCGAAAGGGCGAAGCCATGAAGAGCACCGTCGACATCACCGTCGAAACATTCGTGTCCACCATCGACAAGCCGGGCATCGTCTTCTTGGACTTCTGGGCGAGCTGGTGCGGGCCGTGCCTCGCGTTCGCGCCGGTCTTCGAGCGCGTCGCGACGAAGCACCCGGACATCGTCTTCGGGAAGATCGACACCGAGGCGCAGACGCAGCTCGCATCGGCGTTTCAGATCCGATCGATTCCCACCCTCGCGGTCTTTTGCGACGGCATCCTCGTCTTCTCCCAGCCGGGCATGCTCCCAGAGTCCGCGCTCGAGGAGCTCGTGACGAAAGTGCGCGCGCTCGACATGGACGAAGTGACGCGGAAGATCGGCGAGGAGCGGGCCGCGTCGTAGTCGATCCTGATCCATCGACCGGCAGTGCCGTGACGCCTCCGTCGCGATGGCGACTCTCGAGCTTCCAGGAGGACTTCCCCGTCGTCGACGAGAGCCACCTGCTCGGCGTGCTCTCACGCGCGCAACTGCTGCGCGCGCTCGCGGATGGATCGGCGGACGCGCGCGTCCGCGAGCTGATGATGCGCGACGTCGCCGTCGCCGACGTGAACGAGCCGATCGTGCAGGCGATGCAGCGCCTTGATCGCAGCGAGCCGAGCGCCATGCCCGTCCTCGAGCGCGGCGTCCTCGTCGGACTCCTGACGCCGCGTCGCATCGGCGAGATCGTGATGACGCGCGCGTGAGTCACGCTGTCGTACGTCTTGACGAGATCGTCGACGACGACAACCGCGTCGCCTTCCGGACCGCGAAGGTCGCAATTTTCGCGTGCGGCGCTAACTGACTCGCATGCGTTGGGTGCTCGTCGCGATCATGGCTCTGCATGGGTCGATTCACTTCCTGGGTTTCGCGAAGGCGTTCGGCTTGGCCCAGCTGAGTCAGTTGAAGCAACCCGTCTCGCGCGCGGCGGGGCTCGCGTGGTTCGTCGCGGGCCTCCTCATGCTCGGCGGCGCGGCGACGTCGATCGCGAGCCCGCGTTGGTTCTGGATCACGGGAGCCGTCGCGGTCGCTGTCTCGCAGGCGGTGATCGTCGCATCTTGGAGCGACGCCAAGGTCGGTTCGCTCGCCAACATCGCAGTCTTGCTCGGCGTGGCGCTGAGCTTTGCCTCCTACGGCCCTGGGAGCCTGCGCGCCGAGTATGTAGCGCTCGTGGACGCGGGGCTCGCGCGTCCCAGTACCGCGCACGTCGTGACCGAGGCAGACCTCGGGCGTTTGCCGGAGCCGGTGCAGCGGTACCTGCGATTGACGGGCTCGGTCGGGCAGCCGCAGACCACGAGTTTTCGCGCCAAGTGGAAGGGGCGCATTCGCGCGAGCGAAACGGAGCCGTGGATGACCTTCGACGCCGAGCAGCACAACTTCTACGACGGCGAGCCGTCTCGCTTCTTCTTCATGGATGCAACCATGAAGGGTCTGCCCGTTTCCGTCCTGCATCGGTTCGTCGGTGTGCCGGCGACGTTTCGCGTGCGGCTGCTCTCGATCTTCACCGTGGTGGACGCGAACGGGCCGGAGATGAATCGGTCCGAGACGGTAACGGTCTTCAACGATCTCTGCGCCTTCGCGCCAGCAAATCTCATCGATGCCCACGTCGCGTGGGAGTCGATCGACGCCTCGACCGCGCGCGCTCTCTACACCCGTGGCGCCGAGACGATCGCGGCCGTGCTCTCGTTCAACGCCGAAGGAGAGCTCGTAAACTTCGTGTCCGACGACCGCTCCGCGGCGTCCAAAGACGGCACGACGTTCACCCGACAACGTTGGTCGACACCACTTCGAGAGTACCGCGCGTTCGGTTCTCGGCGAGTGTCCACGCACGGAGAAGCTCGATGGGAGCCCGCGACCGGTGCCTTCACGTACGGCGAGTTCGAGCTGGTCGACATCGCGTACGACGTCAGGGGCACGGACCGATAACGCAGCGACTCACTGTTGAGCGAGCCTTGCCTCGAACCCGGACCACTCATCGACGTGCGGCGCGCCGTCATCGACGCCGTATCGCTCTTCGAGCTTGCCGATGAGTCGGTTCCGATTGCCCGACACGAAACTCAGGTCGGCGTCCGACAGTTTTTTCCATTTCGCGGCGGCTTGCCGTGAGAGCTGTGGCCAGGCTGCTTCAATGTCTGTCCACGTCATTTGGACCACCACGGTGCAGCCACCATGCCGCCACGTAACCATGGAGAAACCGGCAGCCCCGGGAGGCGAGGTTGCAAGAATGCGTGGCACGATGGCGCGCAGCCGGCGAGGATGCCCCGTCCACGGTGAGATCGCTCATCGCCCGCCCCGACGGCGCCGCAAGCGCTCGATGCGAACGGCGACGAGCTCGCGCAACGAGACCCGTAGCGGCGCCGTGGAGGTTGCCTTTCTTCGTCGGGACAGCGAGCGCCGAGTTGCGAAGGCGAAATCGCAATTCGCGCAACTCCGCGGACCGCGGACCGACAAAGAGGGGCATGAGCACACGATCGTCTCTCCGCTCCTCGCTCCTTCGTGTCGGACGGAAGCACTACGACGCTTGCCTGGGCCCGGCGGCCACAGCGCTGAGGTGCGGGCCGCTCGGGAGCTCGCCGTGTCTACGGTGCATCGAATCACGGGAGACGGACGCTCAGTGGGGACCGCTCGTCCTCTCGAGCACGTTCTCGGTGGCGAACGTCGCGGGCTGCGTGGCGCTCCTTGCGCCGGGCGACATGGTTTGCTCACGTGGGGTCGAGGCCGCCGCGGAGTGCGAGACCGCAGCGTGCGGCCACTGCGTCGTCGGCGCTGATCTGACAGACTACGAGCAATGCGCGGCCGTCGTGAGCGCGAATGGCTGCAGCGCGCACGCGAACGCCGCTTCGTGCGACGCCGAACGTGACGGCGGAGCGGCGGCGACGTGCTTTGCCGGGACCGACTTCCGGTCTGCTTTGCGCAGCGTGGCCCTTGTCTTCTGCGGACCCTAGATGCTCACGTCGTCGCTCGCGCGCCCGTGACGCACGTCATCACGGTGCCGTTGGGGTTCGCGCTGTTTGTCCAGTAAACGCTCGTCGCGTCCACCGCGATGCGAAAGGGATGGCTCTGCGCCGAGGCGAGCGTGGTCGGCGATGCGAGCGCATCGGCGCGCGCCGACGCCGAGGACGTCGCCTGCGGACAGAGCTCCGCGCCGCGGTCGCGCAGCAACGCGCGGTCGCGCTCGAAGCGCGGTTGACGTACTGGTAGCAACGCAGCTTTCGCGGTTCGCTCGTGGTGAGACGAGGCGCATGCGCGTGCGGCGTCGCGCCACGCATTGGCGCGCACGGCGTGCGCGTTGACGATAGCGGTGCGTCGGAGGGGCGGTGCGCGCCCTCTGGACGAAGCATCTGCGCGTGGAGGCGTTCTTGCTTCGTGATGGTAGCGAGATAGGAGCCTGCGATGACCTTCGACAACGCGCACAGATACGACGTGACGCTCGATTGGAACGAGGCCGACTGCGGGACATTGACCGCGGCCGACCGCATGCCGATCGTCGTGGGGCCGCCGCCCGACTTCGGCGGCAAGGACACGTGGTGGAGTCCCGAGCATATGCTCCTCGCGGCCGCGTCGTCGTGTCTGATGGCGACGTTTCTCTCGATCGCAAGGCGCGAGAAGCTGGTCATCGGCGCGTACCACGCGGTCGCGCACGCAACGGTCGAGAAGACATCGAGCGGCTTGGTGTTCTCGAGCATCGTCATCAATCTTCGACTCAAGACCGAGGCGCACGAAGCAACGCGCGCTGCGTCGGTGATGGAGAAAGCGAAACGGCATTGCATCGTCGGCAACGCGTTGAAGCCGGCGATCGAAGTACGGCTCGACGTCACAGCGTCGTGAGGAAGCGGGCAATGATGAGTCGCCGTCCACTGAACGTCTCGCCGTCGCACGAGACGCGGCGTGCGGTGCGCGTGCTGTCGTTTCTCGACGAAGACATCCTCGAGGAAGAGAGCATCGTCTTCTGTCCGTTCCGAGTCGCGTCGACCAACGTCCGCAATTGCCTGGGCTGTGCCGACTTCGCGCGCAAGGACGGGAGCGCGGCAGTCGTCTGCGCGCGTGACCCGCCGATCACCGACGAAGAGGCGGTCGCGCTCGTCGCGGGACGCCGGATCTGCAGCGGCGCCGAGAGCCTCGCCGCGCGCACACCGCTCGGAGTAGTCACGGAAAACGCCGTCGTATGCGCGACGCCGGCGACCAGACAGCGCGCCGCCGTCACGGTGGACGACCTAGGTCGCGTGACCGGCGTCGTCTCGGATCTCGACGTGCTGCGCTGGGTGACGAGGGCCGCGCACGGGCATATGTCGCGTGAGTGAGCGCGACTCTGACCAAGGCAGCGGCGGCGGTCGTCGTGCATCGGACGCGCGTTCGGTTCCCCCTACGCGACCCGATCGACCGAAAGTCCAAAAATCCAAGATCGACCGGCCGCTTGATCTCGAAGACGTCGCGATCGAGGAAGACCCACGCGATGTGCGTCTGCACGAGGTCCACGTGCTCCGTCGGCACTTCGGATGCGCTCGATCGGGAGAGATCGTCTTCCATGCGCATCGTCCGAGCGCAGCTGCAGCCCATGTGCCGCGCGTACGGCGCAGTCACGTCGTCCACGTCGTCGCGCTCGGCGGATCGCTCGTCGGCATGCGGCGGGCTGCGCGGTTAACGGCGAAGGGGTTGCGCGTCGGCGCAAACGCTGCGGGCGCGACCACGCCACGCGCGCGTCTTTCTTCGTGCGGCGCCCAAGCGCCAAGGTTTCGGCGGGCGGCACGCTCGATGCTCCGGATCGACCGTATGGGCACTTGCGTTCGAAGTCTCATGACGAGTGGAGTCGTATCTATACGCGCCGATGCATCGCTTGCCGACGCGGGGCGCGCGCGCTCGCGAGTCACGGCTTCGGCGCGTTGCCAGTTGTAGACGCAGGCAACGCATCCATCACATGCCCGTCGTGAGGAGTGGCAAGCTCGTCGGGATGGTGACGCCAGGAGACGTCGTGCGCTGGTTCCTGGCGAACCGACTCGGAACGCTCACCACCCTCGCGTGACGATCGCCGACGCGCGAGCGAAGGCAGGACGGACGGACTCACGGCGAGATCGCCGACCGCGTGATGCTCCTCGAGAGAGGGCGGTTCGTCGCCGATGCGCCGACCGAGGAGTTGGTTCGAACGTTCGCCGACTGGTGCGCTCAACTGAAGAACACGCGCGTCAGAGCGACGCGCCGAAGTCGCGGAAGGCCTTCGCGATCTCGTTGAGCGCCTTCTTCGAGGCGTCCGTCGCCGTGTTCGCGTGAGCCTTCGCGTCCTCGAGCTTCGGCTCCAGCTTCTTCCAAGCGTCCTTGGCGTCCATTCCACCGAGGTGGATCTTCACGCGAATCTCGTCCGTGATTCGCTCGAGCTCGTTCAGCACCTCGTTGACGTGTTTCTCGGTTTGAGTGGCCATGGCAGAACCTCCAGCGGGTGCTCCTGCATTCGTCGCGCCACGAGACCTCCGCCCTCGATGCGAAGGAGGGTCGCGCCGGAGATCCAGCTGCGGACCCTGGGGTTGCGGAGCGACGAACGCGACAAAGTTCGCAACCTCCGCGTCGGGCGGCCCGATAAATAGGTCATGCACAAGGACACGAGCCGCGAAAGCGCCGCCGCGGCACATCCCGCGAGGCGCGAGCGGCGTTCGCGACCTCGAGAACGACGAAGCCTTCGGCGGCACCGAGGGCGATCAGGCGGAGGCCGCGCGAGCATGACGCGGCACCGAGAAATCGGCAGGATGACGTGAGCTACGGGTTCCGCGTGTACTTCGTCTCCATCGAGCAGGTGGAGAAGGTCTTCGGCAGCAACGATCGCGCGTTCGAGACCGCGGTCGTCGAAGCCGAGGGTTGGGACGAAGACCGGTTTACCGATCCTCCCGAGGTCGACGAAGAGACCGTGCGTTGGCGGCGCGCGCTGCGAGGGATCCTCTCCGGCAATGTGAGCGACGCCGCGCTCGAAGAGACGTACGGGTACGCGCTCGAGTCGATCTGCGCGTTCGCCGCGCGTGGCACCCCGAAGCTGGGCACTTGTCCGTTCAACATGGACTACGCGCGCGACTTGGACACGGCCTACGACGCCGCGTCGCTGCCGCTCGCCATTCGGTGGGCGCATTTGTTCTACGGCGGCGCGCCGATTCCCGTCTCGCTTCTGCCGTTTCCGTCCATCGGCGCTTGGTCGCTCGAAACGATGCAGGAGGCTCTCCCGATCTTCCGAGCGCACGACGTCGTGCGGCCGTCGAACGTGAGTGATCCGGAGGTCGGATGGAAGGAGCTGCTCTCCATCCTCGAAAGCGGCGTCGCGACCAAGAGAGACGCGGTCGCGTTCTATGGATAGCTCGCGGCACCCCAGGCGGGGTCGAGTCCCGCCTGGGCAGAAGACGACGTACGACAACTACGAGCGCTTTCGCCGGGCCGGGTACCTGTCGCCGCACATCATGGCGTTCGCGCTTGCAGCGTGGGTACACGCGCGACCTCGAACGCTCACGGAGCGCGCGACGATCGAGCGATGGCTCGAGCCCGTCCAGCGCGGCGTCTTCGTGAAGGCCGTCGAGCGGATGGACGCGCGCGTGGTTCGCGAGCGATCGGGCGTCGAGAGCGCGCCACAGACGGCGCCCGCGCGACCGGGAATGCTCGCGGACGCGGCGCAGGCGCCGGCTGACTCCGATCCCATCGACTTCGCGGCAAAGCGGTCGGACACGTTCCGCGTGCTCGTGCGGCCCGCCCGATGGCTCGCGGCGTGCGGATTCGCCGTCGGCGCAATGGCCGCTGGCAGTTCTGCCCGCGATGCGGCGCAGTGGTGCAAGGGACGATAAGGGATCCGCAGCAGCTGTACGACGCGCTGGAGGTGCTCCGCAAGAAGCGCGTCGAAGCCAGACGCGAGCGCGCGCTGCGCGCGACCTCGAGCGCCTAGAGGACCACGAGCGGCACGAACCGGTTTCCTACCGAGGCCCGCATTTTCGGTCGCGACCGACTTCCGATTGGTTTCAACCAATCCGGCATTCGTCGTCATCGATGTCGGATCGACTGCATTCAATCGGACATTGGTCGCAGTCGATGCCGCTTCTCATCCCACCAAGTCGAGATTGGACGCGACCCTTCGCGCGCGCGCGACTATGAGGTAGGGTTGGCGTCATGGCTAATCTCAACTCGACAATCACAGTCCTCGCTGAAACCTTCGCCGCTCAAATGGTGGCCGCGCTTCGCTCGATGTCGCTCGAAGAGATCCTCGGCGCCACGCAGATGGGCGACGGCGCGCGGGTGAAGACGAGCGGCGCGACTCCCAAGGCGACGAAGGCACCGCGGAGCAAGGGTCGCCTCGCGCGCCGGTCGGCCGAAGACATCGCGAAGATGCAGGCGGCGATCGTCGCGCTCGTGAAAGCAAGCAAGGGCATCGGCGCCGAGCAGATCCGCGCGCACCTCAAGATTACGAAGGCCGAGCTGGCGTCCCCTATCAATGCGGCGCTTGCGTCGAAGAAGATCCGGAAGACCGGACAGAAGCGCGCGACGAAGTACCACGCGGGGAAGTGATCCCGTCAGCGTGACTCCCGCTCGCGACGCCGCACGCAGGATGCCCGTCGCGCGCGCACGTTAGAAGATCAGCCCCTCACTGACATAGATCCCGAGCGGGAATCCCGGATTCTCCGCCTGCGCGTCGGGCGAATACGCCACTTCGACGCGGATGATGGCGGCTTCGCCCCATTGGAGAAATCCGCCGCCGCCGACTCCGAATTTCAGGTCGAGCTTGCGGCCGTCCCGCAGCGGATCGCTCTTGTAGTCGCTCCACACCCGACCGGCGTCGAAGAATACCGTCGCTCCAGGTCGCACGCGCTGACCCAGGACGCGGAAGTGCCCAAACGGACGGCGAATCTCGAAGTTCGAAATCGTCTTGGCGAGGCCCGCGTAGCGCCCGCGCGGAACGCCGCGCACGCCGTTCTCCCCGCCGAGCAGATAGGCCGGATCGAATACACCACCACGCGCCAAATCGTAGAACGGTGCGTTCCCGAATTGGAACGACGCGACGATGCGACTCGCGAAGATGAACCCACGGCCGATAGGCGCGTAGTGCGCGAGCGCCGCCGAGGCCTCGCCATATCCGACGCCGTCGCCGGAGCCGGCGGTGCCACCGAGCCCGAGCTGATAGAAAATACCACGCGTCGTGATGAACTCGCTGTCGCGCCTGTCGATCATCACGCCGATCGCGCCGCCCGCGAGCGCGATGGGATCGGTCCCGCGGATCGTCGACGCGGCGGCGTCCTCCGCCAGCTTCGTGCCGGCGTAGACTTCGGGGGCCACGAAGCGGAAATGGCCGCCGACGGCGATGTCGATAGGGCTCTTCGTTCGCACGCGCGCGATGAAGCGCGTTCGTGCCTCTTGCTGGATGAACTGATAGCGACGGCCGATCGACGTCTCACCGTGGATCGAACCTTCCTCGGAGGCGTTCCCCACTCCGTAGTATCCCTCGTTGATGGTGCGCTGAAAGCCCGCGAGCGCGTCGACGCGCAACCGGCCCTGAAACAGATCCGGCAGATCGATCCTGACCACGTGACTCTGCTGAATGACACGGAGCCCGGTGGGATCGCTCTTCACGCTGCCGGACGCGACGAGATCGAGGTTCCAGAGATACGGCCGTGCTTCGTCACGAAATCGTGTGAGCGTGAGGGCGGCGCCGAACTGAACGCCGATATCCGTATTGCCGCCGAGGATCGGGAATGCGGCAAGCTCGCGGCGCCGCGGATCGAGCGGCGGCTCTTTGTCGGCGGATGGTTCGTCCGCCGATGCTTGCGCGGGCGCCATCGTTGCGATCGCCAACGCGGCGGCGATGGAGCGACCCATCCAGAGCTTCCTCGTCCCGTCCAAGCCAGGCATGAGGAGCATCCGCATCGTCTCGTCATTCTCGCACGTCACGACGTTCAACTCGTAAAGGACGACCTCGCGGTCGCGCCCACGGGGTACTGAGCGTAACGTCGGCGGATGCGCCGGCGGCTGATCGTCCTCGTCCTCGGAGTGGTCGCGCTCGCGTCGTGCTCGAAGAAGAAGTCGACGAGCGATGCGCTGCCGAGCGACGACTTGACGCGCGAAGATCTGCTGAACGAGCAGAAGCGCGTCGCGAACGGCGAGACCGTGGGCGAGGCGCTGCGTGCGCCGAAGATCGAGATCGACGCGCGCGGCGTGACGATCAACGCGCGCCTCGTCGCGTCGCCGAGCGTGATCGCCGCCCGCGACGCAGGGACGCCGCCGCGTATCGAGGAGGTGCGCGCGTGGCTCCAGGGTCTTCGCGAGCACTGGCTCCAGATCCATCCGGGCGAAACGTTCGGGGGGCGCATCGAGCTCGTCGCGGCCACGGACACGACGGCGACGCTCGCGGAGCGGGTGCTCGGATCCGCGGCGATCTCCGGCTACGCGCGCGCGCACGTGAAAGTCGGCGCGGTGGAATGGGACGCACCGCTCTGGATCATGGATCCGCCGCTCGCGCAGAAACAGGAAGCGCCGCGCGCCGCGAACGTGACGCTGACGCGCGGCGCCGATGGCTACACGATCGCGGTGACGACGTTCGGGCCACCGTGCAAGCACACGCCATCGGTCGGAGCGGGCGATGCGCTGCGCGCGGTGCTCGGTGATCACTGCGCGGACGACGCGCGCTGCTACCTCGCGATCGAGCCGTCGACCGATGACTTCGCGAGCGTCGCGGCGATCCTCGCGCCGGCGTTCGGATTCGGCGCGCCGCCCGGCGTCGTGCTCGACGCGCGCTTTCGCGCGGGCGCCGTCGATCCGTGCGCAGAGAGGAACCGCCTCTCGGCATTGATGGATCTCATGGGCGATCCGAGCGCGCCGACCGCGCCGTGGGGCCGCGACGATCCGAGCCCGAACCCACCGCTCGCGGGCTCGGGGATGTCGTGGGGCGCCGTGAAAGATGCCGGCGCGATCAAAGGGGTCCAGGTCCGAGCGGGCGCGCTCGCGGTCCACGGGCGCCTCCCGCCGGAGGTCATTCAGCGCATCGTCCGCCAGAACTTCGGCCGCTTCCGGCTCTGCTACGAGAACGGCTTACGCAATAACCCGTCGCTCGCGGGGCGCGTCGCCGTCCGGTTCGTGATCGATCGAAAGGGCGAGGTCACGCTGACCGCCGACGGCGGCTCGGATCTACCCGACAACAGCGTCGTCGCGTGCGTCGTGCGCGCGTTCGGTTCGCTCTCGTTTCCCGCGCCCGAAGGGGGCATCGTCACGGTCGTCTCTCCGTTGATGTTCTCGCACGAGTGACGGCATGAGCGCGCTTGGAAGACGGTGGGGCGGCGTCGCGTGGGCGCTGGTTCTCGCGGCCGCCGTCGCGGGTGCGCGCGCGGACGAGCAGGAGCCGGAGTCCGATCCGTGCGCGTCGGCAAGCGCTTCCGCGAGCGCGTCGGCCACCGTCGCGGGGGCTCCTCCGGGAATCGATCCGCGCGGCGCGTGGTCGCCGATCGGCACGCCCGTCGACAAGCCAACGCTCACGTGCACGAGCGCGTCGTCTCTCGTCGCCCGCTTCGCCGGCGGCACGAGCGCGGACGGTTGCGCGGGCGTTCACCGCGTCCTCCCGCTCGGCCGCTCGTACTCGTGCGCGGAGGCCGTCATCCGATTCGACTTCGATCCTCTCTTCCGCGAAGGCGTCGTCGAAATCGATTTTTGCCGCGGCTCGCGCTGCGACGTCGGCCGCTACTACGGCGCCATCAACGGCGCGCTCCTCGCCGCGTGCGTGTCGCCGAGGCCGAAGTACGTGACCTATGGAGGCCTCTCGCGCGGCGCGAACGTCGTCCCGACGCGCAAGCTTCAGCCGGAGTTCGACGGCTCGTGCGACGGCGCCTTCGACGGCATCGACGTGCGCGTGTCGTCCCGCTTCCTCGACGGCAGAGCGACCATGACGCTGTCGAATCTGCGCGTCGACGCAGAACGCTTCGTCGGACCGCCCGCGCCGAAGGAGAGCGACTGCCCTCCGAACGGTCACGACGACAGCGTCATCGGCTCCGTCGAGTCGGGCTTCTACGCGTGCGGCGCGCAGAGTCACGTCGAGCTGCGCCCGCACGGTCGCGTGGCGGTCGGGATCGGGAGCGGTCTCCCGCCCGGCTCGGCGAGCCGACTGAATTTGGACGTCGCGGCGGAGCTGTGGACGAAGCTCTGGCCAACGAACACGAGGGGCGAGACCTGGACGGTCTTCGGCGCGTCGCTCGCGACCGGCTTCCGCACCTATCCGACCTACGCTGCGCTCGACGTCGGCCTCGGCTGGGGCCAGCCGCTCTTCTTTGGCGCCGCCGTGCTGGTCGGCCCGGCCGCGCGCCTCGATCCGACCAGCGGCATCGGAGGGCAGGCGCGCTTCGATCTGCATGTCCTCGCGCTCGACGTCGGCGTGCGCGCGATCTTCATGGCCAACGATCGCGACGGGCAGATCGCGCTCACCGTCGGGCTCGGGCCGTTCTTGCTGCCGGGTTGGTGACGCTGCAGACCGTCTCGACGCCGGGTTCCGGTTGGACCGAGGAGGATACCCGCAACACCGATCGCTAAGAGACCGAGCTGACGTGACCCGATCGCGCGACGACGCCGCGACGAGCTCTCCGCCGACCGAGCGCGAGCGCGCCGAGCACGAACGCGAGCACCGGCGCGACGCCGCCGCGCTCTCCGACGACGCGGCATCCGCACCGCGACGGCTTGTCGGCTGGAGCGTTGCTCGCATCCGCGCCGAATGTCCCCGCGTCCGCGGGCGCAATGGTCGGCGTGTCGACGAGCGCGGCGGCGCTCACGTTCGTGAACGCGGCGAGATCGCCGTTGCGCGCGACGTACGCGAGCTTCGTCGCGGTCACCGTGCTCTCGACCGGCGCGGCCCCGCCGTCTTCGATCCAGCGCGATCCCCAGACGCCGCGCTTCGGCGTCTCGCACTCGATCTTCCCGCGCCAAGGATGACGAATCGCGTACCGCGCCTGGAACGCGCTGACGCTCCCCGCGGAGAGCTTCGTCGCGCCGGTCTCGAGCTTGTTCGCCGTCCACGATTCGCGCCCGCCACCGATCGGATCCGCGACGCGAAAGACGAGATCCTTGCCGAGCGTGTCCTTGCCGTAACGCGCGTGAAGGCGCGTGAGGACGAGCCCGTTGTTCGCGTTCGTCACGTTTACGAAGACGTTGGCCGGCACCGTCGCGGTCTTCTCCGGCGGGCTCAAGTCGTACGGCTGCGTGACCGTGACCGTCTTCTTGTCCTCGGGCTCGGGGAAGCTCAGGTGCTGCATCGCGCGCGTGATGCACGAGACGACGCTTTGGTCGGGCAGGGTGGAGCCCCCGTCCACTGCGCTCTCGACGTCGCCCTTCGCGCCGATCTTGAATTTCACCGCGACGCGCCCCGCGAGCGCAGGGTTGTTCTTGAGCCCGCCCTCGTAGCAGAGGCGAACCCTTCCGAGATTCTGACCAAGCATCCGCCGGATGACCTCGGGCGGAAGCCTCCCCGTGATCGCCGCGGGCCCCATCTTGGTCGTCGGCGCCCCGAGCCCCCGCCTCGCGGTCACTTGCATGTTTGGCATCACGTCGGCGCCGAGCGACGCGAGATCGTTCCCCGTCATTCCCGCCGAGTCGCCGGGACACGGATCGCACTTGGTCGATTGCCACGCGTACTCGGTGACGACCGCGCCGGGATGCTTGGCGAGCGTGTCGTCGAAGAGCGCCGCGTAGAACGTCCCGAAGCTCGCGCGCGCGGACTCGTTCACGTCGAGGTTCGTCGGGATCGTGGCGTTCGGGTGGCTCGCCGCTTCGTAACGATCGGCCGCGAGGATGTTCACGATGAGGTCCTGCGTGCCCGACGAGTTGAGGAGACCGAGCCTCACGGGTAGCTCGAATTTGTCCGTGTCGTAGTAGAAGCGCAGCGGCGAGAGCGACGCGCGTCCGTCCTCCATCTTCACCTTCGCGACGTTCACCTTCGCGACGAAGAACTTCAATCCCGCCTGCACGTACGGCGCGAGCGCCGCTCCCGCACCATCGGGCATCTTGTATTTGTTTTCGCGAAGCCAAGCCTCGAGCGCCGACGAATCCTTCGCGCTCAGGATCACGACCTCGTATTCGCCGACCGCGAACTGCGCCTCGACCTTCACGAGCGGCTCGCCGAGCGATCCACGGCCAGAGCCGATGCCTAGCCCCGTGCCCGTGCCGGCGCCGTGTCCGAACCCGCCGATGTCGCCGAGACCGACGCTCGTAGGACATGGGTCCTGCTCCCAGTACTCGACGAGCCGCGGCGCGGAGAGCGTGTCGATCCGCTTGAAGACGTCGGCGCTCAGCGTCTTCACGTTCTCTTGCTGCAAGACGACGGGGACGGGGACGACGAGCGCGAAGTCCTCGGGCGGCCCCTTGTAGTCGTTCTGCATCGAGAGCACGGTGCGCGTGCCGTCGCGCATGAGCACGACCTGCGTCGCGTCGGCGAAGAGCTTCGCGTCGGCGCCGCTCACGTAGAAGCCGCAGAACGCGTCCGCGTGCGACGCACCGAGGAGGCCGACGAGAGACACCGCTGCGAGCGATGACGCGAAACGCTTCTTCATCGGGCGAGCGTCGCGCGCGACGAGAGCGTGGTCAACGGATCGCCGAGAGGGCGCGCTCTCCACCGCGCGAATCGCGACAAGCGCGCGGTGCGCAATCCGCTCAACGTCGTGAATCCGCGATACGTTCTTCGAATGTCGCAATCGCCCGGTCCCGGATATCCGCCCTCGCAACCGTCGCCGTACGCGCCCCCCGCCCACGCACCGCAAGCGGCGCCTGGCGGGGGACTCATCGACGCGCTCGTTCCGACGAACCCGCTCGCCGCGGTGTCGTGTTGGCTCGGAATTTTTTCGGTGATCCTCTGCGGCGCCGGTGTGGTGCTCGGTCCGATCGCGGTCATCACCGGAGTCATCTCGCGCAAGAGGGGCGCGCTCGCGCAGCAGTCGAGCTACGGGAAGGCGACGAGCACGTTGCGCAGCTGGATTGGCATCGTCAGCGGCGGCATCGGGACGCTCGTGAGCATCGCCTTCATCGTCACGCAGATCCTCCACAAGCGCTGACGGTCGACGACCGATTCCAAAGAGTCGCGCGAACCGAAGACTTGCGCGGAGCCAGCCAGCCGTGCCGTGTGACGGCGCGCGCGCAATCGGTGCGCTCCGCGGCGCAACCGGTGCGCTACCGCAGCGCCAACTCTGCGTGGCAGCGCGGCGTCTCTCGCGTGAGCGAGGCGAAGGCCGCGTGGGTACGGGTAGTGCTTCTGCGAAGACCATGATGAACCCAACTCGCGCGTCCCTTCACGTCCTCGCCGCCCTGTTCTTCGTTGCATGCGTGTCCGAACCGAAGCCGGTGGCGACGGCGCTCCCGGGTCCTTCGGCGTCTGTCGCGGTGCCGGGAAGCGAGTGTGCCCTCGGGGTGCGCGGCGCGAAGGTCTCGATGGAGAAGGTCGCGCGGGGCGTCATCCTGACGTTCGTCATCGCCGGCGACGGAAGCGTCGACGATCTTCGCATGCGCGTTGAGCACATCGCTAAGCAGCACGGCCCTGGCGCGCACTTGGGGCCCGGCCACGATGGTCAGCACGGCAGTGGCGATGGCCACGGGATTCATCTGTCGGACCTGCCCCCCGTCGAGACCTCGTTCCAGTCCATCGAAGGGGGCGCGCGTCTGCAAATTCTCGCGACCGAATCGTCCGACGTCAGCGAGGTACAAGAGCGAATGCGGGCGCCGCTTCAGCGAGTCGCGACGAGCCAATGTCACTGAGAGACGAAGCAGAATCCAGAAGCGAGCCGGACGTCCACGCGGACGCGGCATGCTTCGTGGAGCTTGCCGTCGCATGACTACTCTCGCCCGTATTCGCCCCAGGCTTCTTGCATGTGTCTTCGCTGGTTCGTCGGCGATCGCTTGCGGGGCGCCGTCTGCCGATGTCGCGGTGCCCGGCAACGCCGCTTCGACCCAACCCGTGCTCGACGGCGCCGCGCTCTATGGCGAGCACTGCGCGAGCTGTCATGGCGACTCGAAGAAGCACAGCGCCGCGTCCGCCACGCAGGGCGCGATCGACAACAACATGGGTGGGATGGGCAGGCTCAAGACGCTCACCCCAGCGCAGGTCGCCGCGATCGCGGTCACACCGCGTTGACTCCGATCCCCGCGCGCGCGGCGACTGCCGGCACCTCTTGCGGGGCGCGACTTTACGTCATAGCTCGCCCAATTCGCGCCAGCGTCGCCAACACCGTCACGAGCTCCGCCGGCTCGACCGGCTTCGGGATGTGCATCTCGAACCCCGCCTTCATCGCCTGCCGGCGATCTTCGGCGCGCGCGTAAGCGGTCAACGCCGCGGCCGGGGTGCGTCCCCCTTGCTCGGCCGGAAGCGACCGCACGCGACGGATGAACGAGTGGCCGTCCTCGCCCGGCATTCCAATGTCCGAGACGATCACGTCGGGTCTCTCTGCCACGAGGATACGCATCGCCTCGCTCGCCGACGACGCTTCGTGCGCGGTCCCCCCGCAGTCGGCGACGAGCGCCACGAGCAGCTCGCGCGCGTCGGGTTGATCGTCGACCACGAGCACGCGAAGACCGACGAGCTCCGAAGGACGCTCGAACGCGACGTTGCGATCGAGCGTCGGATGGACGCGACGGTGGTCCGGCGGCGTCGCGCGCAGCGGCAGCACCGGGAGGCGCACGGTGAATGTGGTCCCTGTCCCAAGGCCGTTACTGTCGGCGTCGATCGTCCCGCCGTGGAGCTCCACCAAGTGCCGGCAGATCGCGAGCCCGAGGCCGAGGCCTCCCTGCGTGCGCGTCGGCCCGCCGTCGGCTTGCTGAAAGCGCTGAAAGAGGCGCGGCAGAAACTCCGGGTCGATCCCCTGGCCGTTGTCCGACACGCTCAGCTCGATGTGCGAATCGATTCGCGTCAAGGACAGCCGGACGCGGCCCCTCTTCGGCGAGAACTTGATGGCGTTCGAGAGAAGATTCCAAACGACCTGCTGCAGCCGGTTGGGATCCCCCATCACCTCGCTGGCCGCGGGATCGAGGAGCGGGGTGAACTGGATCCCCTTCGCATCCATCGCTGGACGCACCGAATCGACCGCCGCCTCGACGACGCGCGGAAAGTCGACCTCGACCAGATCGAGGCGGAGCTTGCCGGAGATGATGCGCGACACGTCGAGGAGATCGTCGATGAGCTGCGCCTGCGCGACGGCGTTGCGCTCGATCGCCTGCAGCGCGCGAGCGCTCTTCTCCTCGTCGAGCCGCCCCGTCGTGAGCATGCGCGCCCATCCGAGCATCGCGTTCAGCGGCGTACGAAGCTCGTGCGAGACTGTGGCGAGGAACTCGTCTTTGCTGCGGCTCGTGGCTTCGGCCTCGGCGCGCGCCTCCCTCTCGCGAACGAGGAGCGCCGCGCGTTCGTCGATGAGCGCGCGGGTCGCATATTGGCGGGTGCGCGCGCGAAGGGCGCCCCGAACGGCGCCGATCATCGTCCGGACGCGGACGGGCCGCTCGACGATCGACGTGTTGCAATGCTTCGTGAGCAGGTCGTCGAGCGGCCCCAGCCCCTCGCGCGCGCTTCCCTTTTCGGCAGCGCTAACGACCATTGGCAAGTCCGACCACGGCGGTTGCGCCGCGAGCACCTCGACGAGACGACGCTGCGTCTCGTGCACGAGCGCCTCTTCGGCCAAGACGACGGCACCGGCCCCTCGACGGATCTCGTCGCACAGCGCATCTACGCCGACGCAGACCGTGCTCGCAATGTCGACCGAGGCCAGGATCTTGCGCGTCACCTCGGCGTCGCGGCCGAAGAGCGCAAAGACCAGCACGCGAAGATCGTTCGATTCAGGCCGACTGTCCACGACCGTCCCCGACCAAACGGTCCGCGCCACCGTACGTGGGTGTCCCCGTGAGCACGCCATTGAAGCCCTGAAGCGGGTCTCCGATCTGAACGCCGCCCTTGCCGAGCTTGAGCTCGCGAAGCGTCTTTTCGTGCGGACCGCTTCGCTTCTTCACGACGGAGATCGCGGTACGAACAAATCCCGCCGCCTCGAAGAACCTGAGAAGGATGACGCCGTCGGCGAGGTAGCTTGCATCGACCGGGGTGGCCATCGATGTGCCGATGAGCCCGTGCTGCGTGGCCACGAGGATGGTCACGACTCCCTGTTGCGCGAGGAAGGTGAGCAGCTCGTGAAGTTGGTTGAGGAGGAAGTGCTCCTCCGGCATCGAGTTGAGATAGCCAGTGAGGCTATCGATCACGACCACGCGCGCGCCGTCGCGGGCGACCGACATCCGCACCTCGTGCGCGAATTGGCCGGGCGACATCTCGGCGGGATCGATCTGAATGACGCGCAGTCGCCCCGAGTCGGACGCGCTGCGGACGTCGAGGCCCATCGATTCGGCGCGCGCGAAGAACGTTCCGAGCGTCTCGTCGAACGTGAAGATCGCAGCGGTCTCCCCGGCGTTGGCCGCGGCGAGCGCATAGTGAGTCGAGAGCGCGGACTTGCCGGAGCCCGCCGGGCCGACGACGAGTGTGCCCGTGCCGCGATCGAGGCCGCCGCCCAAGAGCGCGTCGAGCTCCGTCACGCCACTCGCGAGCCGCGTTCGATCGAATGTGGGCTTGTGCTCGGCCGCGATGAGTCGCGGATAGACGTGAAGCCCGCCGCGCTCGATCGTGTAGTCGTGAAAGCCGTCTCGAAACTTCACGCCGCGAAGCTTCACGACTTCGAGACGACGGCGCGCGCCGCCGTAGAGCGGGACGTGTCGTTCGAGCGAGATGACGCCGTGGGCGAGGCTCTCGAGGTGATTGTCGACCTCGGCGCTGTGATCATCGAGCAAGATCACCGTGCAGTTCTTCCCCACGAAGTACCGCTTGAGGGCGAGAATCTGGCGCCGGTAGCGGAGCGGCTCCTGCGAGAGGAGGCGAATCTCCGAGAGCGAATCGAAGACGACGCGCGTGGGACGGACGCGATCGACCTCCGCAAGAAGCGAGGACATCGCCTCCTGCAGCTCGATCTCCGACGGGTGGTACATCGTGTAGTGCGAGTCGGATTGGGCGGTATCGAGCCCCTTGAGCTCGAAGAGGTGGAGCGAATCGAGCGACCACCCGTGCGACTGCGCGACCGCGCGAAGCTCATCGCGTGTCTCGGAGAGCGTGATGTAGAGACCGACCTCGCCTGCCGTCGCCCCCTCGAGCAGGAACTTCAAGGCGAGGGTGGTCTTGCCAACGCCCGGATTCCCTTTGATGAGGTACGTCCGTCCGCGGGGGAGCCCCCCGTGCAGAACGTCGTCCAAACCGGCCACGCCCGTCGCAGCGTTCTCGGGGAGGATCTCGTTCGTCGCCATGGTGGGGTGGTTCATGCGTCTCCGTAGGCAGCGGTCAAAAGCAGGAGGCGTGCCCGATCGAACATCGCAGCTCAGCGTTCGCGCGTCAGCCCGAGGACGAGAACGAGCACGTCATCGCGCGTAGCAAGTTGCCGCGCGCGTGGCATTTCCCCCATCGCCGCTCTACCGCGTCCGTACCGCCATACGCGCGAGCGCGGCCACCGTGTGCCCGGAAGCGGTCGGGGACGAGCACGTCGACGTTCTTCCCAATGAGCTCGGCGCGACTCGATCTTGAGGCTTTCGTGTAACCGAAGATGGCCTCGCTCGCGTGATTCCACGAAAGAATTTCACCGGACGGCGCGAGCGCTACGAGCTTCACAGGCACGCCACATTTCGAGCTGGGCCGTCGGGCAAACGCGGAGAACGCGCCATACCGTCACGTTCACAGGGGTGTGGTGGAGACGGGAACGGTCGTCGGCTCTTCGCCTGCCGCTGCGTCCTGCTCGATTTGCTCCGCAGCGATTTCCGTCGCAATGGCCGCGGCTTCTTCCGCCGGCGCGCCTGCGGCGCGGCGCTCGAACGATCGCTCCCCGGATGCATCGCGGGCACGCACCTGCGGATGGTTGGTGTCTTCTCCAGGAAGCTCGAAGCGCAGCTCTTCGATGACCATTCGGATGCCGGCCGCGATCGGCAAAGCCAAGAGCGCTCCGAGAATACCGAGCAGCGTTCCCCCCGCGAGCAACGCGACGAGAACGATCGCCGGCGGCAGCCGAAGCGCGTGGCCGTACACGCGTGGAACGATCACGCGACTCTCGATCTCTTGATAGACGACGAGCGCGACGAGAACGGCGACGCCCGCCGGCGTACCGTGCGCCGAAAACGCCGCGAGCACGGCGGGGCCGCAGCCGAGGATGGCGCCCACGTACGGCAGCACATCGGCGACGCCCGCGAATGCGGCGAGCGCAACGGCATTGGGTACGCCCGCGATCTTCAGAACGACGAACGTGAACACCGCCATCATGACGGACGTAATGAGCTGCCCACGGACGTAACCGCCCACGATGGTTTCGAGGTTGAGAAGGATGCGCGAAAGGCGAACGTGGTACGTGCGCGGGACCAGCGAAAACGCAGCGCCGCGCATGCGGTCACGATCGATGATGAGATAGAGCGCGAGAAAGATCGATGTGACCGCATAGGCCACGACGTGCACGATCTTCGACGTATACGAGAGCAGCGTCTGCGCCGACGTCGCGACGAGGTCCGACGAGGTCGTGCCGCGAACCGACCGCGCCAGCGGAGCGGTCAGCTTGCTGCCTTCGAGGTGCAGCGCGATGTCGTTCTGGGTTTGCGGCAGGCGTTCGACCATGTCGCTGAGCTGACCCACGAGCTGCGGCACGGTCAGCGCCACGAAGACTCCGACGGAGACCAGCAACCCGACGAACACGATGGCGATCGCGATCCCGCGACGGACGTGCTTCGCTTCGACCCACGCCACCGCCGGGGCTAGAGCGCCGACGAGCACGAGAGCGACGATGATGACGAGGACGATCGGCCACAGCTGAATCGCGAGCCACGTGAGTCCGACGATCGCGACGGCGCGCAGCATCGTGGGAAAGCCGACGTCGAACCTCCGCGACGGTGGGTTCGTTGGCTCGCTCGAGGGCGGTTCTACCCCCTCAACACGCGAGCTTTTCGTACCGCGGTCGTTCGCCTTCCGCATGAGCCGGCGGCCACGCAACGACCGCGCCATTCAGAGAAGAAGGGCTTGGAGCGGTCGGATTGGGAACGCCCGGTCGTCTACAAACGCCGCGAATCGACCGCGAAGCGACGTGAATCGCCACATTAAGACCAACTCGCCTCACACTGATCTGACACGAACCGGACGCTTACCGTCGTAGACGGTGCACCGGAGCTCAACGTCAAATGAGCTTTCGCCACGCAGCTCATTTTCACAGCCCGTCTGTCGGCGCTCTCGAACTATTTCGCGCTCGCTTCGTGGCTGGCAAGCCGTTTGCTCTCGTGACCTCCCAAGAGACGTTCACCAACACGGGAGATTGAAATCATGTCCATCATCGGCTGGATCGTACTCGGGCTCATCGCGGGATTCTTCGCGAGCAAGGTCGTCAACAAGTCGGGAGAGGGAGCAATCCTCGACATCATCCTCGGCGTCGTCGGCGCAGTGGTCGGCGGATTCCTCTTCAACATGGTCGGCGCCGCGGGCGTGACCGGCTTTAACATTTGGAGCATGTTCGTCGCCTTCCTCGGCGCGGTCGTGGTGCTCGTCGTGAAGCACGCAGTCGTCGGTCGAAGTGCCCACGCTTGAGTGACGGAGACGCAGACAGGGACGGCGTCGCGTAAACCGCGACGCCGTCGTTTTTCGCTCCATCTCCATAAGGCCATAAGGCCCACCGACGGTCGCCTTCGGGCTGACCCTACCGCGGATATTCGAAACCGCGACGAACGTGGTCCTTCACTTCGTGCCACCTGTTGCCCGTGGCGGTCTGCGCCGCCTGCCATTCAGATTCGAGCTTCTTCTCGACGTCGTCCCACTTGTGCGTCGTGCCGTAGTGCTCGTGCGCGGCTAGCCGTAACCGACCGGCACCATGACGTCGTCCCAGTCGCCGATCACGCGCGGCGGGTTGACCTTGTTGATGTCCGGAATCGACTTCTCGCCCGACGCTTGCGCGACGGTGTCGGTTACGTCCTGGTTGAGCTCGTGTCCGCCGGCGTGAAGATCGCGCTTGGTCTGCTCCCAGTCACGGCGCAGCGCTTCGCGGACGCGCTCCCACGATGTCTCGTTGTTGTTCAGCTCGGCTTCCAGTTCGTCTTCAGCGTTCCCATCGAGGACTCCTTTGGTTCGGATTCTACTGGGGAAGCGCGAGCATTGTTCGTGCCTGCGTACGCAGAGGCTTTGCTGGGCGCGCCGTGGCGGTGACCTTGCGCGCGCGCGTCACGTCGCCTCGTCGGTGGCGTTAAGCCACGAGCCGCGCGACGACGCGGCGTGCGCCGGCCGCGTACGTGGCAATGAAACAGTGTGCGGCACGCTCGCTGCTAAGACGACCGTCGAACCCTCACTGTGGAATCCAACCCTCACTGTGGAGATGCCAATGGATAAGACGGACGGACGCATGGAGCCGATGTTGGCTGGTAGCAAGAGCACCAACGAGTCGATCATCGATCAGGCGAAACAGGCCGCGCAGGACGTATACGGCCGGACGAAGGACCAGCTCGAGGGACAGCTCAAGACACAGAAGGACGGCGCCGCCAGTCAGCTCGGCGGTGTGGTGTCGGCACTGCGCGAGACCAGCCGTCAGCTCAATCAGGCCGAGCAGGCCGAGCAGGCCGGGCTACCCGCGTATGCCAACAAGGCCGCCGATCAGGTCGAGCGCCTTACCGAGTACGTTCGCTCGCGGACGATTGGCGATCTCATCGGGGATGTCGAGGGCTTCGCGCGGCGCGAGCCTGCGATCTTCCTCGGCGGCTCGTTCGCGCTCGGCCTCCTCGCCGCACGCTTCCTAAAGAGCTCGGGTCATCGCACCGAGAGCAGGCCGACGGGCGAGGAGCCGAAGTCCGACTCCGAGCGGACCACGGTCCCGAGCATCAGTGCGCGCTCCGCGAGCGCGGAATGAAACCCGCCGACGAGCGTCCACTCGGCGAGCTCTTCAGCGAGCTCGCGGATGGAACCGGAAAGCTCGTGCGCCACGAGGTAAAGCTCGCGAAGGTCGAGTTGGCGGAGAAGGCCGCCGAAGCCGCTCGCGAGGCCGCGATGGTGGGGACCGGCAGCGCCGTTCTTCACATCGGGATCGCGGCCCTGGCGGCGGCGGCGATCGCGGGTTTGGCGACGGCGATGGCGGTGTGGATGGCGGCGCTCCTGGTGGGAGCCGTCCTCCTCGCGGTCGGCTTCGGGGTTGCGCGCACCGGCGTCGCCGGTCTGAAGCGCATCGACCCGCTGCCCACGGAAACGATCAGGACGATGAAGGAGAATCGAACATGGGCCAGAAGAGAGTTGAGTCGATGAAGCACCCCGAGATTCAGCGGGACATCGAGCGAACGCGCGCCGAGATGAGCGGGACCATCGGCGAGATCGAAGCGCGCCTCAGCCCCGCGCATTTGCGCGAGCAGATCATGGAGCAGGTGGAGATCGCCAAAGACTCCTTCAAGGCCCAGCTCAAGGAAGAGATGGGCGAGGCCAAGGTGCATCTGCGCGAAGGGCTCATGGAGGCGAAAGAGACGGTCAAGACGCAGATCAAAGAGGAGCTCCGTGACGCCAAAGAAGGTGTCAAACAGGAGATCCGCGAGGTCAAAGGCGAGATTCGTCAGGAATACCAAGAAGCCAAAGCGGCCGTGCGCGCCGCCACGATTGGAAAGGTGGAGACCATGGTCCAGGTAGCAGGAGACAAGATGACGGGAGCACGCACCACGATCGTGGACACGATTCGCGAGAACCCTATTCCCGCCGCCCTCATCGGCGTGGGGCTGGTGTGGATGATCATGGGCGCGTCGTCGCGGCGTTCGACGTCGTCCAACGACAACCGCATCGGCGTGGTCGATCGCGGGCAACGCGTCTTGGGCACCGCGCTTCATCGCGTCGAGGACGCGACCAGCGGCGTCGTCCACAAGGTTCGCGACGCCTCGCTCGCGGCCGGACAAGCGGTCGGCTCCGTTGCGGTCGACGCCAAGGACACGGTCGCGGATCTCGCGCACCGCGCCGGCGACACCGTGGGGGATCTCGCGCACCGCGCGGGCGACACCGTGGGCACGCTGGCGACGCAGACGCAGCAGACCGCGCGGCAGACGGCACGTCGGGTCGGCGACGGCTTCGAGAATACGATGCGCGACAACCCGCTCGCGCTTGGCGCCGCCGCGTTTGCGATCGGCACCGCCGTCGGGCTCGCCATTCCGAGCACGCAGCGCGAGGACGCCCTCCTCGGAGAGGTGCGCGATCAGCTGCTCGAGAAGGCCCAGAGCATGGCGCACGACGCCGTCGCCACCGCGCAGGAAAAGGTGACGGAGGCGCTCGTCGGGCAGCAGGGCGGCGCCGACAAGAAGACGAGCGACACGAAGTCGCTCGGCGAGGGTCGCGTCTAGAGGAGAACCCCAACACGAGCCGTGAGCTCTCGCGGCTCGTGCGATGGGGCCGGCTGGAGCTACCGAACCAACAGATCCACACCGCGGAGAGATCGTCATGCCCACGCTGAAACCGATCGATAAACAGGTCATCGTCATCACGGGGGCCTCGAGCGGCATCGGGCTCGCCACCGCGGAAGCCGCGGCCGCGCGAGGCGCGCTGCTCGTCGTCAGCGCGCGTAGCGAGGAGACCCTCGCCCGGCTCACGTCGCGCCTCGGAGCGCACCGGACGGCGTACGTCGTCGCGGATGTGTCGTCGCGCGAGGACGTCGAGCGGATCGCCGCGACTGCCATCTCTCGCTTTGGTGGCATCGACACATGGGTCAACAATGCAGGCGTCGCGATCTACGGTCGTCTCGACGAAGTCACGGACAGAGACAACCGGCGCCTCTTCGACATCAACTTCTGGGGGGTCGTCAACGGATCGCTCGTTGCGCTGGAGCATCTGAAGCACAAGGGCGGCGCGCTCATCAACGTAGGCAGCGAAGTCTCGGACGCCGTGGTTCCGCTTCAGGGGATGTACGCGACCTCGAAGCACGCGGTGAAAGGGTTCACCGACGCGCTTCGTCTGGAGGTCGAGGTCATCGACAAAGCGCCTGTGTCGATCACCCTGATACAGCCAACGGCAGTGAATACGCCGTATCCGCAGCACGCGCGCAACTACATGGCGAAAGAGCCCAAGCTTCCGTCTCCTCAAATCGAGGCCAGCCAGGTGGCCGCGGCGATTCTCGAAGCGGCCACTCACCCGAGGCGCGACGTCAAGGTCGGCTTGATGGCAAAGCTCAATACGGCGCTCTCCAAGATCCTGCCGCGCGTCGCCGATCGGCTGTCTGCCAAGCTTGCCGACAAGCAGACCTACGACGAGCCGCCGCGCAATCCGCTCGGCACCCTGTTCGAGCCCGGCGAAACCGGTCGCGTACACGGCAGCGGGCCCTCGCGAAGGCCGATGTCGGACGGATCGACGAAGCCCGGCGCGCCCTCGCACCCCTAACGTCCGCGATAGGCAGTGCGGTCGGGCGCGCTCGAGCTTCCTCGCGCCGTCGGCGTCGATCGCGAACACAAGGTGCAACGTCGCCTCGTCTTCTCCCCAACTCAGGAGCTCGTCGATGCCGCCTTCGTCTTCGATTCCCCATTCGCCTCGCTCGCTATGGGCCGAAACGGCGCCGGCCGCGCCGTACCGGTCCCTCGACGGGGATCACGAAGTCGACGTCGCGATCGTCGGGGGAGGGATCACCGGGATAGTCGCGTCGGCCACGGCGTGACCGGCTACACGACCGCGCACCTCACGGAAACCGTTGACGCGCGCTACGTCTCGATCGAACGAGACTTCGGTGCGGAGGGCGCGAAGCTCACCGCGCGCGCCATCGAGCGCATCGCGCGCTTCGTCGAGCAAGAGCGGATCGCGTGCGCTTTTCGCCGTCTGCTCGGATGGCGCGGCTCGCAGGCAACCGGCCCGGCGTGCATCGAGCGCAAGACGCGAAAGAACGTGAACGCACGCCGAGCGTCGAAGGCGGCGCTCGCCGAGAGCTGCACGCGGAGCGGTCCGTGCTTGCCACCGAGACCGCGAATGTCGTCGAACAGCTCGGTGAGCGCGCGACGTGGCGACGCCAGCTCCGCCTCGTGGGTGATCGCTCGCGGCACCTTCACCGCGAAGCGAAACTCCGGCGGCACCGTCGCCGCCCCACGCTCGAAGGTCGCGGTCCGATGGCGCCGATAGAACGTGCTGTTGGTCTCGACCGCGCCGAGCACGCTCGCGTACCGCGCCAGTCCAACGCCCGTCTCTGCGAACGCGCCGGCGTGCTCGCGCGGAACGCTCCAGCCCGCGGTGCCGACGAAGACGCGCGTCATGGCGAGACTCGACCGCCACCGAGCGACGCGCCTCTCTTCCCATCGAGAGGCGCGCCGCTTGGACGACGCGCCTACGCGCGCGCGTGCTTCGGCTTCGGCGCCGACGCTTCCGTGGTGCTGGAGACGTCGTGCGCGTTGGCGTTCTTGAACACGCGCTCCGCGCGCTTCTGCATCTCGCCGTCTTCCGTGTGGACGGCGATGAGCACGTTTCCGCCGCGCACCTTGCCGTCGTAGTGCTTGGCCTCGATCTCCGGGATGCCCATGCCGACGAGCGCGCCCGTCAAGCCGCCGACGGTGGCGCCGGCCGCGATGCCGCTGAGCGCCGCCATGATCGGGCCGGCCGCGATGAGCGGACCCACGCCGGGAATCGCGAGGGCGCCAATGCCCGCGAGGAGGCCGAGCGTCCCACCGACGATGCCGCCGGCGCTCGCGCCCGCGACCGCGCCTTCCGGCGCCTTCGTGTTGTTCTCGTGCGCGAAGTCACGCGTGCCGCGCTTGTCCGGGAAGAGCACCGAGATGTCGTTGGTGGTGAAGCCTTCCGCGTGAAGGCTCGCGACCACGGACTCCGCGGCCGCCTGCGTATCCACGAGACCGATGACTGCCTTTTTCATGATCGTTCCTCTTTCCTTTCTTACTTTTTGACTTCGATTTGGTTGTCGACTTGCGCGTCGCCGGCGATGCGCTTGGCGGCGACTTCAATCGCGCTCCGCTCCTGATCCGACTTCACCGGGCCCTTGAGCGTGACCTTCCCGTTGATGGTGATGATCTTCACGTTCTTGGCCATGAACGAGAGGCCCTTGTCGGCCATGACCGCCTGCCGAATCTGCGCCGTGATCTTAACGTCCGCGGCGGAGTTGCTCTGATCGCCGGCAGTCAGCCCGCGCGAGTTCGAGCCCGCGTTGTTGGCGCTGTTGTCGGCGTTCGGATTCGCAGGCGCGCCCGGGGTCGCGCCTGCGGTCGCGTTGTTTCCGGTTCCCGGAGCCGGAGCGCTCGACGGGGACGCGGGCGCCGACGCGGGACCTGCGTTCGGCGTTGCACCTGCGGTCCCACCCGCCGTGGTCGGAGTCCCGGCGTGCGTCGTCGTCGTCGTCGATGTCGTCGGTGTCGTCGGCATGGCCATGCCGTCGGTGCCATTCGGCGTGGTCGACGTCATCTCCGGCGCGGGGGCGGTCGTCGTGTTCATCGCCGACGGATCGCTCGCGGGCCTGTGGTCATTGCACGCGGCGATCAACGCCGTGGTGCCGAGAATGAGAGCTACGCGTTTCATTGTCTGTCTCCTTGGCTGTCGCCGACGTGTTTCCGCGACGGACATCGCTCGCGGGCTTGATGAGTTCGTGGCTTCTCAGCAAACCCCGCGCCGAGCGCCACCAACACGCTCCGACGCCGGGACCGCTGCGATTTCGCGACGTCGCAGATCGCCGTAGCGTTGGCCACCGCGGTGCACGTGAGGACGATGGCCACACCTGCGGCAACCCGACACGCGGCGAGCTCTGGCAATCGGCGATATGCCGTACTCCACTGTCGCGGCAGCGATCGGATCTCGGCATGAAGCCTGCTATTTCGCCCGCTCAATGACGAACCGACCGACCGTGCGCCCACTGCTCGACGCGATCAACGACGCGTTCCACGACTCGTACGATCGCGCGCGCGGCGCGGCGATCACCGACGGCCCGGTGTTCGTGGTGCTCGCGGACTCGCTCGTCCTTTTTCGCGGCGGAACGCGCGAGGAGCTGGGCTTCACGCCTCCGCTCTTTCACGCGATCAAGTCGGTGGCGCACGCGCCGCTCGCCGCCTACGTAGCTCTCTCGAAGCTCGGAGACGCGCCACTCGACCGCACCGAGCGCGATCGGCTCGACCACCTGAGACGTCACTTGGTCCAATCGCTCCGGTCGCTCCCCGAGGACGCGACTCGCGAGCTCGCGAATGATCTCCGCGCGGTCTTGACGATGACCCTCGCGATCGTCGTCGCGCGCGGTGCGTCGGCGAAGGCGTCGCCCGAAGCGCTCGCGACGTTCGCGCGCACGACCGGCCCGCTCCTCCTCCGCCTCACCGACGCCGCGACGCAGATTCAGCTCGCCGCGCTCGACGCGTGCGTCCGTGAAGCTGTCGCCCGAATGAGCGACCACGAGCGGGGCGCGCTGCAAGTCGTCGTCACGGGCGATCATCAGGCGCGCATGAGGAGCCTCGGCATGCAGTACTTCCAAAAGCTTCTGCGCGAGCCGGAGGGCAGCGAGGAGCGCGTCGCGTATGCGGAAGGCGTGACCGCGGAGCGCGAGGCATTGGCGCTCGTCGCCACGCGCCGGCTCGACCGTGACGTCGCTGCCACGTTCTTCGGGGATCCGAAGCGCCTCCAGCGCGACGTCCTCGGGGACGCGGTGCGCGAGCGTCTTCGCGTGATGGAGCTGCCGGCCATCGGGTGAGCCGAGCGCGCGACAACAGGTCTAACCTGCTCTTCGCGGGTTCAACCCACCGCCGTCGCGCGCCGCGCACCGTCGATGCGAAGCAGCATGTCGGCGAGATCGCCGGCGTGCTCCTCTTCTTTCGCGAGGATGTCTTCCAACATGCGGCGCGTCGTCGGATCCGCGTCGCCGAGGTATTCGATGATCTCGCCGTACGAATCGATCGCGATGCGCTCGGCGACGAGATCTTCCTTGATCATCTCGAGCGTGTTGGTCCCCGCGACGTATTCGCTGTGCGAGCGCGACGTAAGGCCGTCGGGGCTGAAGTTCGGTTCGCCGCCGAGTTGCGTGATGCGGTCGGCGATGCGGTCGGCGTGTTCGAGCTCCTCCGCCGCGTGCTCCGCGAACTCTGCCGCGATGCCGCGCGCTTCGAGTCCGGTCGCCATGAAGTAGTGCCGCTTGTACCGCATCACGCAGACGAGCTCCGTCGCGAGCGCCTCGTTCAAGAGTCGAAGGACGGTCTGGCGATCGGCGCGGTAGCCTTCCGTAACGGCGCCGGCTTCCATGTGCTGCCGTGCGCGGCGACGAAGCTCGGTGATGTCGGAGAGAAACGGTTTGGCTTCCATGTCGGCCGATTTGCAGCGGTCGTGCCATCGAGCGCGTCCCGCGCGGCGGGGGCTGACGAACGGTCGAACCGCACGACGCGCAGCCAATCTCGCCGCGCCGTGGCGTTTCTCCACGCGAGGGCGCACTCCGACTGCGGACGCGGTCGCGCGCGCCTCTTCTAGTAATCGGCAATCGGAAAGCTCGCACCGATGCCCGTATGTCGGCATCGCAAATGCAAAGACGAACGGCCATGAAAACGAACCCGCGTAGCTCCAGTTGCCGTATTCCCCGCGCGAGTGTCGTCGCGCTCATCTCCGCCACGCTCGTTGCGGGATGCCACGGCTCGTCGGTGCGCGATCCCTCGGAAGAGGCCGCGCACCGAGACGACGCCGTCCAAGAAATGCACGAGGCCGCCGTGGTCTTGCGCGAAGTGCTCGCGATGTCCGACGGCGTCCCGGTCGACATTCGTCGCGACGCGCGCTGCGTCGCCGTCGTCCCGTCGCTCGTGAAGGCCGCATTCATCGTCGGCGCCCGCTACGGGCGTGGCGTAGCGAGCTGCCGCACCGCGACGAGTTGGAGCGCGCCCGCGTTCTTCAACGTCGGTGGCGGGAGCTTCGGTCTCCAGATCGGCGCGCAGAGCACCGACCTCGTGCTCTACGTCATGAACGACAACGGAATGCGCAAGCTCTTGCACGACAAGCTGGAGCTCGGCGCGGATGCCTCGGTCGCTGCAGGACCGGTGGGGCGTGAGGCGACCGCCGGTACGGATTGGAAGCTGAAGACGGAGCTCCTCGCCTACTCGCGATCGCGCGGGCTCTTTGCCGGCATCGATCTCGGGGGCTCGGTGCTCATGCAGGACAAGGAGAGAGCGCGCGGCGTTTATGGCGCCGACGTCGACTACCGCGCGCTGCTCGAGGGGCGGGTCGCTTCGCCGCCCTCGGCGTCGGAGCTGCTCGGTGCGCTCACGCAGAGCGACGCGCCACGCAGTCCGGCGGTCTCCGCGCGCTGACGCAGCGTCAGAGCCGACGCGCGAGCACGCGCGCACGCCTCGGCGTACAGCGGTATGCTCGGCGATCCGGGCGATGGACAGACGAGACCGCAGCGAGCCAGACACCGACGCTCCGCGCGAAGAGCCGACGATTCCGTCCAGCGCGCCGCACGTCGAGTCGGAACCGAGCGGGCCGCGCTACGAACGGATCTCGAAGCTCGGCGCCGGCGGCATGGGCGTCGTCCATCTGTGCCGCGACGCGCGCATGCGCCGCTACATCGCGATGAAGACGGCATCCGAGTCGCACCGACTCGACCCGGAGGCGCGCGCGCTCCTCGAACGCGAAGCGCACATTCAAGGGAGGCTCGAGCATCCGGCGATCGTCCCCGTTCACGACGTCGGGACGCTCCCGGGAGGCGCGACGTTCTTCACGATGCGGCGCATCGAGGGGACCAGCCTTCGCGCGGTGCTCAATGGGCTGCGCAAAGAAGATCCCAAGTTCGTCGAGAGCTACGGACGCAGGCGTCTGCTCGCGGCGTTCTCGACGGTGTGCGCGGCGGTCGCGTTCGCGCACACGCAAGGCGTGCTTCATCGCGACATCAAGCCGGGAAACGTGATGCTCGGCGAGTACGGCGAGGTCTATCTGCTCGACTTCGGCGTTGCGCACAGTGAGTTGGATGAAGCGGTCGCGGAGAAGGGATCGATCATCGGGACCATCGGCTACATCGCGCCGGAGCAGGCCGCGGGTGAAGCGATCGACGAGCGCGCCGACGTGTATTCGCTCGGCGCGCTTCTGTTCGAGCTCCTCACGTTGGAGCCGCTCCACGCGCGCGACAATTCGCTCGTGTCGACGATGAACGGCGCCGATGCGCGCGCGAGCGTCCGCGCTCCGAAGCGCGACGTGCCGCCCGAGCTCGAGGCGTTGTGCGTCCACGCGACTGCGCAGGTCCCGAGCGATCGCATCGAGAGCGCGCGCGCGATTCGCGAGGCGATCGAGCGCTTCCTCGACGGCGATCGCGATCTCGAACGACGACGCGCGCTCGCCGAAGAGCACGCGGTCCGCGCGCGCAAAGCCGTCATGAGCGCGCTTCGAGGCAGAGCGAACGCATCGTTGCGGCGCGACGACGCGATCGACGAAGCGAACCGCGCGCTCGCGCTCGATCCATCGAACCCGACCGCGCTGCACGTCATCGCGGCGGTCGTCCTCCTGACGGATCCGGAGCGCGAGGCGGAGAGAGCGCAGCGCGAAGCGACGGAAGGGGCGCGCCGTGCGCTCGCGCGCGTCGGGCTCACGTTGTTTGCGCCGTGGCTTCTCGGGATGACGTTCGTGCTGCTCCTCGGGCTGCGATCGATCGCGGTCGCGGTGGCCGCGGTCGGGTGCACGATCGCCGCGACCGTGTGCATATGGATGCGCACGCGCAACGACACGATGACCGTACGAATCGCCGCCGTCGTCGCGACCCACGCGGCGCTCATGTTCGCGGCGTCGGTGTTCGGTCCGTTCCTACTGCTGCCAGGTTGCCTCGCGTGCCTTGCGGTGGCGTTCAGCGTGGCGACGTTTCCGCCGTCGCACGACGACGTCGATCCGCGCAACCTGAGGCTCGGCGCGCTCGCGTTCTCCGCGCTGGCCCTGCTGAGCATCGTCGCGCTCGAAGCCTTCGGCGTGCTCCCGCCGTCGATGGAGTTCCGCGACAACACGATCGTCCTCTTGCCGCGCGTCGCGGATTTTCCACCGCGCGCCACCTTCTTCTTCCTCGTCGTAACCAACGTCTTGCTCGTCGTCGCCCCGGCGCTCATCGTCGTGCGCGTTCGCGATCTCTCGCTGGAGCGCGAACGCCAGACGTTCGAGATGGTGTCGCGGCTCCGGCAGCTCGTGCCGCGGCAGACGCGGTCGGCGGCCGATTCGACGACGACGCACATCTCGCGCTGAGCGCGCGTTCGCGAACGACACGCGCGAGATCGCGACGGTGGATTGCGAGGGGCCCGCAATCGAACTGCGGAAGATCCAAGGCCTCGCGACGGACGCGTCACGGAAACGCGATGCGCACCGGGCTCGCTTGACCTCCGAGTCCGACGCCCGCGAGTCCGCTCTCGTTGCATCCCCAACACCACACGCCGCCTTTCGCGTCGCGCGCGCATGCGTCCTGGTAGCCGACCGACACCTCGCGCACCAACGGGATGTGGAACGAGCGCGTCCCGACCGTGCGCCCGTTGCATGTCGGCAGATCGTAGAGCGATCCGCCGCACACGACGTCGTCGAGACGCGCGGCGCACGCGAAGACGACGCCGACGTCGACGTCGCTCGCGCTCGCGGCGAAGGGGGCGTCGCGCGGCGCGGTCGGCGCGATGGTGAGCGACGTTCCGAACTGCGAGCCGTCGCCCCAGCACGTTGCCGGGCCGGTGCCCGACAGCGCGCACGTCGCCTCGGTTTCGGCGGCGATGCGTGACGCGATGAGCCCCGGGACGACGATCGGCTCGGCGTGGTTGCCTGCTGTGAGGCTGCCGAGCGCGCCGTACTCGCCGCATCCCCAGCACCACACGGAGGAATCGATCCGCAGCGCGCAAGCGTGGCGTTGGCCGATCGCGATCTCGGACACGCCGTCGATGTTCGGGCCGAACGCCGCATCGAAGCTCGCCGTCGCGGTCGGTCGCGCGCACGCCGCGCCCTCGAGGAGCGGGACGCCGGTGCAGACCATGCGCTCGTCGCGCGAGACGACGCAGACCGTTCCGGAGCCAACGACGAGCTGACGCGCCGCGGGGAGCACCACGATCTTCTTCGGCGCGCGCGTGCCGACGGCGTTGCCCCAGCACCACACCGAGCCGTCGCGCTTCAACGCGCACGAAACGATCTGCCCGGTAGCGACCTCGATGACCTCGGTGAGATTCGGTACGATTGTCGGCGGCGCGTTCAACGGAATCACGTCGCCGACGAGGCCGAGCGAATTATTTCCCCAGCACGCGACGCGATCGCCGTGGACGATCGCGCACGCGTGATCCCACGACACGCTCAGCGTTCGAACGCGGAACGAGAAGCCCGCGTCCGTGTTGGGGCCGATCGTTCCGCCGTCGTCGCCGTCGTCACCGAGTCCGCCGTCCGCGCCAGTGCGGTCGCCGAGCGGCGTACGCGCACCGCACGCGCCGAAGAGTGATCCGATCGCGATGACGAGGAGCGGAGCAATCGCGCGCACGCTTCCAGAGCGTACACGGATCGCACGCGATCTCCGTGGGACTCTTGCGGCGTGTCGGCACATGCTTTAGCCCAGGTGGATGTCCAACATCCATCAAGAGGTCGCGCTTCGTGCCGCTCCGGCTCGCGTCTACGAGGCGCTCGCCAACGCCAAGTCGTTCAGCGAAATCACCGGCGCGCCCGCCACCGGCGACGCGACCGAAGGCGCCGCGTTCTCTGCGTTCGGCGGTCACATCACCGGACGCCACATCGAGCTCGTCGCCGGCAAGCGCATCGTGCAAGCGTGGCGCGCGAAGACGTGGCCCGAGGGCGTCTACTCGCTCTGCCGCTTCGATCTCCAGGCCGACGGCAATGGGACCAAGGTCGTCTTCGACCACGACGCGTTCCCCGAGGACATGAAGGAGCACCTCGCGAAGGGCTGGCACGCGAACTACTGGGACAAGCTCGCGAAGCTCGACTGACGGTCAGGATTTCTGCAACAGCCCACCGGCCAGCGCTTCGTAGAGCGCCTCGACCGCCTTCGACGCGTTGTCCGTCATCCCCGCCTCCGACGCGCTCGTGTTCGCCTCGCGCGCGCGAACGGTTCCCGCCAACGCGCGCTCGCCGGTGCGGTCGATCACGCGCGCCTTGAATCGGATCGTCGCGACGACCGCGGCGGTTCCGCCCGATCCGACCGCAGCGGGCGCGAACGACAGGTTCGCTTCGATGAGCTCGAGCTTCGGTCCGCCTTCGGCGCCGCTCGGGAACGCGTTGCGGAAGCCGGCCGTCAGCGTCGATCGCCAACCGCGGACCGGGACTTCGTTCACCGACGCGTTGCCGGCGATCGTGAAGTTCTCGGTGATCTCGGGAGCGAGGACGAGCGTGCCGGGAACTTTGTTCGCCGGCAGCATGACGTTGGGGTGAGGAGAGGAGGGCTCGACCGCGAGGTGCCCGCAGGCGGCGACGAGAAGAGCGAGGGGGAGGATCGACGCGAAGATTCGCATGGTGACGAACGTACGCGGGGAGGGGGGCGGACCTTCCTCGTCGTCGAGGGCGAAGGGTTACCCCGGCTCGCCGGTGAAGCCGGCGCCTCGCGCCGCTTTGATGATCGCCTTCTCTGCCGCCGCGCAGACATCGCGGCAGCAGACGTCGATCGTCATCTCGCCGCCGCTCGCGCCGACGATGTGCTGCAACGCGGGCGCGTGCTCTTGCGGACACGGCACCTCGTCGAGCGCGTTGCGAATGCGCTTTCGTGCGTCGTCGTTGAGATCGCGATCGAAGGTCACGCGGACTTCAGGCATGGGGTCATCCTCTGGTGCGCATGGTCGCGATGCGCGGCCGATGCGAGGCGATTACAGATGCGTTCGTCGTGCACACTCCGGGCAATACCAACGACCCGAGCCGTCGCGCTTCGCCTCGTCGATGCGCTTCGCGCGTTGCTCGTAGGCGGCGTCGTGATGCCAACCGACCGCCTGAAATTTCGGTATCGCGATCGCGCGCGCGTTGAGGACGTCGCGCTTCGAACAGACTTCGGCGCTTGCCTTGCGGCAGGCGTCGCAGACGACGCGAACGTGGGTGGCCTCGATGCGGAGCAGCGGCACATGGATAACTATACTTGTGTTCAGTGCCCGCGCCAAGGCCAACTCGACGACGGATGTCGCTACGCCACGAGCTGTCGCGACTCCAACACGTAGATCGCGGACGGCGCAGCCGAATTTGCGTGCGTCGTCGTCGGCACGCGCGCTGCTTTGTCTTCGGCGGTGGACTTCGAATCCCTCGTCCGATGAGGAGGCGTCGTCGGCCATGGTGCAGACCGAAGCGCGCATCCGCGTCCTCTTGCTGCGTCTCGCTGCGACGTACAGGCTCGGATCGTTGCGCTTCGACGCGACGATCGAGCAGCTTCGTCCGATCGTCGCAGAGCACCTCGCTCTCGAAGAGGGCGTCGCGCCCGCGCTGGTGCGCACGCTCTCCGAGGAGGACGCCGCGGCGCTCGTCGACGCGCCGCGAGACGAGCACGACGCGATCGCTGCATCGTTTCGCCGCCTCGTCGAGCGCAAGCAAGCGCGCGTCGTCGAGATGCGCGCCGCGTAGCTTCACGCCGAGTCGATCGCCTTCTCGCGCGCGGCGAGCGCCATCTCGAGCGCCTTCGCGATTCGCTTCTCGCGCGTCGGCGCGGTCGCCGCGTCTTCGATCCACGCGATCGTTCGGTTGCGGAGCGACCGAGTCATCTTCTGGAACGTCGCGAGGACGCCGTCGTCGCGCGCCGAGGAGCTCGATCTTCGCGGAGAACTGGTGTCGCTTTGCGGCGGCCATCTGCATTCGAAATAGCAAACAGCGATGGACCGCGGCAGCTCAATCGTCTCATCGGGCCATCGTCGCGACGATGCGATTGACCTCCTGTCGGCTGACGTCGATGGGTTTCACTTCGCCCGATGCGTCGATGCCGTAGATGGCGGGCGGTGCGGCGGTCGCGGTCATCGTTCGCTGGATCCCTTGGAGCTGCGCGAGCGCTTTGCGATCGACCGCAGGGCCGAGCGCGGTGCCGTTCTTTGACTGCGCGTGGGAGTAGAGATCGCCGTCGCCGGCCACCACGAGGACGAAGACCTGAATCGGGAACGTGACGACGTCGCCCACCACGGCAAGTGGGATGAGGCATAGGCCAGTGACTGTCCGGTTTTCGTAGACGGGCGGGCCACCGGTGCTGCCGATGAAATAGCGATCTGTACGCTGCGTCAGCGCGCAGCCGAGGGAGCTGCTGAGGAAGAGGAGCGCCGAGAAAGTCGGGATAGCGATCCGTGCGTGCATGCGGATGCAAAGAGCAAGAGGCGAACCAATGCGCTGACTGCCATCTTCGCGTGCGAAGATGTGAAATCGATCGTGGGTATTGGCTACTTTCGCGCGTGCGCGGCGGTTCGTCGCAGGGCGTGGGGTCCCGTGACGAGCGGCGCGGACGAGACGTGGATGAACGCCGCAAGCAGCGGTCGTGAGCTCGAGCTCCTCGTCGTGCTCGACGGCTCCATCACGGGGAGCGTGAGCCTGCGCGTCGAGGAAGCTCTGGCGCCGTAGGGCTGCCTATCGTCCAACGACGCCCAGCTGCGAAGCTGGCGCGACAGCGAGCGCCCTCTCCATCGCGAGGATGGCGTCGACCTGTCGCTGCATGAGCGCGTAGTCGGTCATGTGGGTCGTGATCGCCGGCAGGTGCCCGAGCAAAAGGTACTCGGGCATCGAGATGATCTGGATGAGCGGCACGATGCGGAAGTTTGGTCCCTCGCCAATCAGCGGTGGCTCGCCGACGATGGTGCGAGGAAAGAGCTTCGCGTAGGCGGTGCTCGCGTCGACGAGCGGCGCGTTCGCCCACGTCGTCACGAGCTGGACCTCGGGCTCGCCGGTGAGGGCCATCATGCCGGGGCTCACCTCCGTCCACGCACGCGCGCCGAGGTGCTCGATCTCGACCACGGCCAGCGCGTTCTTCGTCAGATCGGCGGCGTGCGCGGCGACGTACGACTGAAGGCCGACGCTGCCGACGAAGTGCCCGCCGCTCAGCACGAAGCGCACGGTGCGCGGACGTTCGGACCGAGGAAGACACGACGCGAGCGCGAGGATGGCGACGGGTCCGTTGTCCTCGATCGAGTTCGGCCCGTCGGTGTGGCTGCCGAAGAGGATCTCCTCCGATGAGGTGCCGGGCAAGACGCCGATGAGGTTCTCGGAAGACGCGTCGGTGAGCGTCGCGTCGAGGACGAGCTTTGCCGGTGCGAGCGGCCACGTAGCGACCGCGCTCTTCAGCGCCTCGCCGGTCGCGCGATCGACGTAGAGCGCGGGCATGTTCGGCGACAGCGCGCCGAAGAAAGGCGCGTACTCACCGCGTGCCGCCTCCTCGGGCGCATCGAGGATTCCGATCGCGCCGACTGCGCCGGCGGCCGCGAGCGCGCTCAGCATGCCGGGCACATAGAGCATCGCGGAGAGATCGGTCCGCGTGAGCGTCGTATCGGGCGTGAGCGTACCGCCCGGATCGTTGGCGTAGATGCGCTGACCGGTGAGCGTCGAGAGCGTGACGGCCGCGCGCGGGACATCGAAGAGCGCGATCTTCCCTGCGAGCGTGAGCGCGGCGATCGAACCGCCGACGGCGGTCGTGAGTGCGTCGTTCCATGCCTTCGGATCCGACAACGCTTTGCGGAGTGCGGTCGCGTCGATCGGAATTGTCGTCGTCGGCACGTGCACCATTCGCGCGATGACGCCGCCGGGGCCCGTCGATCCCGAGTACGGCACGTATCCGCTCACCGCGACGGGTCCAGGCGACGGCCCCGCGGCCCACGCGAGCGACCACGAGGATGGCGTCCACTTGCGAAACGCGTACGCCTCGGTGTGTACGTCCGCGACGCCGAGCGCCGCGAGCTCGCTCGTGAGCAGCGCGATGTAGCCTTCGTGCGCCGCGCTCCCCGTCGGCCGGTAGCCGCCGTCGAAGTGATCAATCTCCGCCTGCCACGCGCGCAGCTGAGCGGCCGAGACGCACGAGGCGCGCGGCGACGTCGATCCGTCTCGCAGATCGGCGTCGATCGAAGCATCGGCCAGAGGCGGACCCGATCCGGCGTCGGGCATCGCGTTCGATGTCGTCGCGTCCGACGACCCGCAGCTCGCGACGAGCCCCACTGCGCACACGAAGGCAAAGCGAGCGTGCATGACGTTCTCCTCGATGACGGCTACGGGTGCATGTCGAACCACGCCGGGATCGCGATCGGCCCTTCGGGCAGCCACTCGTGCCCGGCGTCGGCGTCCGTGACGACCGAAACCTGGTGGCCCTCCGCGCGGAGCGCGTCGACGTACGGCTGCACGGCCGTCATCGGAACGACGTTGTCGGCGTCGCCGTGGAGAAAGAGGGTCGGCGGATGGTCGCTCGGCAGCGGCGTCGGCACGTTGCACGTCGCGCTGCACGTCGCGTACGAGCCGGCGCTGTCGGCGAGCGCGCGGAACTTTCCGCGGTAGCTCACCGCCATGCGGCTCGTCATGAAGCCGCCGCTCGAGATGCCCATCGCGTAGAGGCGCGACGCGTCGATCGATCCGAATTTGCCGGAGCCCACGGCGGCGAGGAGGTTCTGCATCAAGACGTCGTCCGGGCTGCCCGACCAACTCGTGGCGTACGGCGGGATGTTGGTCTCCCAGAAGCCGGTGCCGTTGTTCGAGGCGTCCGGCGCGAGCACGGCGTAGCCGCGATCGAGCAGCGCTTTGACCGTGAGCGCGAGCGCGTAGATCCCGAACGGGTCGGACTTCTTGCCGGCGAACGCGCCATCCCCCGCGACGAACGAGCCCTGGAAGTACACGACGGCGGGCCATCCCGACGGAGGCGGCGCGCCGAGCGGTGTCGCGTACGCGATGGTGCGCATGCCGACGGAGTCCGAGAGCGAGAGTGTGTCGTGCGCGCACGTGACCATCGCCGACGCGACGTTGCAGCGCGACGCGAGCGCGTCGCCGGACGCTCCGTCTGCGAGCGCGGTATCGCCGGTGCTTGCGTCGGCCGTATCGCTCGCGTTCACGTCGGCAACGCCTCCGTCGGCTCCGGACGTGTGGCCCGTCCCGTCGGAGCTGCCGCTCGAGCACGCCGCAAGGAGCACGCTCGCGGTGACGATGGCGAGCCGCCTCACCGCTTCGCCCCGACGATGCGGAGAGCCATCTCGACGTGGTGCTCGACGAGCTCGTCGATGCCGATGCCCGACGTCGACGAGTACCAGTACGGCACACGTATCCCCATCGCGCCGATGGCGGCCGCAGCGACGTACACGTGCGACGGCGCGAAACGCTTCTTCGCCGTGCCGCGCTCGATGATCTCGAGGAGGAGCGCAGATGATTGCGCGCGGAGCGCACGGCCCGGTGCCGCGAGCTCCGGCGAGAGCGCGTCCATCTCGTGATTGACGACGATCGCGAGGTGCGGATAGGTCGCGTGAAGGCGAACGTGCACGGCGACGAGGGCGCGAAGCTGCGCGATCGGCTCGTTGCCCGCTTCGAGCAGAGCCGCGCGGAGGGCGTGATGGTGCGCCTCGTGCCCCGCGCGCACGAGCTCCGCGAGCACGTGCTCCTTCGACGGGAAGTGAATGTAGAGCGCGCTCGGCTGCAGCTCGACGACCTTCGCGAGCTCGCGCATCGACGTGCCGTGAAAGCCCTGCGTCGCGAACAGGTGGAGCGCCCCTTCGAGGACACGGCGGCCCGCGCCTTCGGCCACGACGCCCGGAGGGAGGCTGGCGCGGCGGTTCTTGTCGCCTCGATTCTGAACAGAACGATCGTTCATCAAGTGCCATCGATATGCCTTAGGAATAGGTGTGGCAACTGAAATAGTATGCAGAACATACGTTCTATCATCCCGCCATGGGCCAGCGCAGTCAGACCGATTGGAGTGCGGCGCGTTACGGCACGAGTCCAAACTTGTACGTATTCAAGATCTGCCCGAGCAACGCGGTGTTCGTCGGATCGAGCAGCGCCGCCCCCGGAGCGGCCGTGAGCTCCGGCGCGACGCGCTCGAAGATCGCGACGCTGGTTCGCGCCGGATCGTGCCGCGCGCGGTACACGAGACCGTCGGGTCGGCGCGGATGCTCGTGGATCGCGAGCGCCCAGCGCTGCGAGAGACGGTAGTCCGCTCCGCTCGTCAGCTCCGCGTCCGCGCCCATTCGCGCGAGCCCTTCGCCGCGCAAGTCGACGAGGCGGAGCTCGCGCGACGCGCGCACGGTCGAGAGGCGTCGCGCGCGGAGCTCCGCCTCCGACACCGAGAGCGTCCCCGTCGCGTGCCCGAACGTCTCGATGAACGCGCAGTGCGGATCGCCTCCGACGTAGAGCACGCCGAACTCACCCGCGGGCGCATCGAATCGGTTCGCGCGCGACGTGCCGAAGAAGAGCGGCGCGTGAGCCGCGCGGTGGATCCGAAACCAGAGGTTCGACGCAGGGAACTTGCGGACGAGGAGATGGACGGAATCGAACGGCTTCGGCGGGTCGGGATGCGTCGTCACGCCGCTCCGTGCTCACCAAACATCTCGGCAGCCGCGACGACGGCGTCGACGTCGCCTTTGCGAAGAATGTCGATCGGACGCCGACCGCGGAGCCGGTAGTTGCCCGAAACGAAGAAGCGCGCGGCGGCCCAAGGCGAATCGGCGGAGAGTGCCGCGAGGGCCTCTGCGAGGCCTTTGACGAGCCGGCCCTCGCCGAGCTGCCACGCGGGGTAGAGATAGCCGCGCTTCCCGACTTCGAGCGCGAGGATCTGTCCGGCCTTGCGGCGCTTGTCGACCGCCTGCCGCGTGATGCCGAGTGCGTCGGCCATGTCTGCCGCGGAGAGAGCGCCGCCGTCTGCGTCGAGGAGCTCTCGCTGCGCCAACACGCCGCGAAGGCGCGCCTTCCGCATGGGATCGGTCGCGGCCGGCATGCGTTCGAGCAGGCGCTCGACCACGGTCCGCAACGTCGCGACCGTCGGCGAACGAAGCTCCTTCGCCGAGATGTCTGCGCTCGCGTCGACCACCGAGCGCACGAACGGGGCCTGCGCTTGGGACTTGAGGGTGACGTTGGCGGCCATGAGTGAAGCATGGTTATTTAAGGCAACTTCGTCAACCTGAACGGGCAACTCTGACAACCGTGGATGCCGATGGTCACTCCCACAGTCGCGCGAGCGGAACCGACAGCCCATCGAACGTCGTCGGGGCGAACAGCTCGTCGTCTGCGCACGACGCCGCGATCGTGTAGCCCTCGCCGTGCAGCACGAGCTGCTCCAACGTTCGCGCCTCGGGATCGATGATCCAATACTCTGGTACGCCGAGCGATGCGTACCAGCGAAGCTTCGTCACGCGATCGTAGCGGTGGCTCGACGGGGAGATGATCTCGACGACGAGATCCGCGCGCCCCGACACGAGCCCCGCGTCTTGCGTCGCTGGAGCGGTGTTTCCTCCGCGGTAGAACTGCACGTCAGGCATGACGCCGCGGCGATCGCTGACGCGGACCTTGTAGCCGGACGCGTACGTTCGGCCGCCGTGCCCGTTCTCGGCCCACGCCGTGAGGAAGTAGCAGAGCCTCGCGACGATGAATTCGTGCGGTCCATTCGGCACCTCGATCTCCACGAGCTCGCCATCGACCAACTCGCGGTGATCGTCATCGTCGAGCGCGACGAAGTCGTCCCACGTGTACGGGGCGGAGGCGGCGAGATCCGACACGTCCGAAGTATGCCCCATGGGGGATTGCGTTTCACGCGGCGTGCCGGGGCGGGGGGGGGCGGGGTTCTGCGGATTTCTGTTATGCGGGGTGTCCCGCGACAGATTTGTGGGTGTCACGGGACAGGCTCGTGAGACTCGGCGGATGCGGACGCGCGTAGGATCATCGTGGCGAGCGAAGAAGTCCGGCGGCGTTGAGCGTCTCCTCGACGCGGTCGGCGAGACGCATCATCGCGAAGTCATCCTCGCGTACCGGCGCTTCACTGAGGACGACGAGTTGTCCTTCTGCGATTCGCTCGACGCGGACCTCCTCGGGGAGAGCCGGGAGCTGCGGCGTCGCGATGTACGTCAGCCACCCGAGGTCGAGATTCCAGTTGTCGGTTCCGCTGGCGTACGCGGAGGCCTTCGCGCCCGCGCGCCGGCGAATCTGGAACTGGAGGAAACGCTCGGGCCATACGAGCATCAGCGTCGGCCGCCAGCAGGCGACCGTCTCCGCGAGCAGGTTCTTGAGCGTAGCGTAGTCGAAGTGTTGGCTAGGAACGCGAAGCTCGAGATTCACGCAGTTGCCGCTGCGACCAGGCGCACCAACGGAGAGGCGTAGAACCGCTCGCTCATCACCCAGTGAAGTGGCGAGGGTGGTTTTGAAGCCTCCACCGACCATGTCAGCTCCGTAGTCGTCCTTCGCGCGCTCGATGAACGGCCGGAGCGATGCCGTCGTCGCCTCGACGGGCACGAGCCCATAGTCTGGGTCCGTCTGCAGGAAACCCCAGCGCCCGAACGGGGCGCCGAGCAGAGTGATCGCTCGTAGCCAACGCGCAGCATCCGCAACGCATTCATCGAGCGACGCTTCACGACCGCCCCAGGCGGCCGTCAGGATGAGAGGCTCCATCACGGAACCACCATGTCGCGCGGCAATCCGTGTCGCACGAGGTCAACGCGTATTCGATCAGCCACGGCTTGCTCTGAACAGTGGATTTCGAATCGTATCCCTGCTGCGCGTGCGGCCCTTCCTTGCTTGACGACCTTCTCAGTCACTTCCCTCTCCCAGACAAACCACGGCTGATGAAAAAACTGCGAGTACCGGTCCTTGGCTTCGACGAGGACGACGACACCGCTTGGTCGAACGACGATGCCGTCATACTCGACGCCGTTCATGACGTACACCTGGCCCGGCAGCACTCCAGTGACGCGTTGCTGATGCTTGGCGGCGTCGGTGGACATCACCTCGGTCTTCGGAACCCATTTCCCGGGACCAGGATTCGGGGGAAGCGTCGCCGCGGGAACGGCCGGGTACCGTTGCTGCGCGAGCTGCTCGATACGCCACGCGTCCACTTGCAACGCGCTGCCAGTCGCGGGAGTCGCGCCGTCCGCCACGCGGAGGCGACCGAGCGCCGCGCTCTCCGGCGCAGTCAGCGGCAAGCCACGCTTTCCTTTCTCGAACGCCGAGACGAGCAACGGTTTGTCTCTCTCGAATTGTTCCGCGCCTCGGAGGAGCAACCGGACCTCCGCCTCCGTGTGTCCCGTCGCGCGCGCGATGCGGACGATGTTCGCCGCGCCTGCGGCGCCGCCGTTGAGCAGCTTGCCCGCGGCCGGACCGAGGATCGCGAGCGCTCCGAGCACATCGTCGACGCGCGTCAGCTCCGACGGCACGAGTCCACCGAGACTGCGTCCTGAGGCCCACTCGATGAGTGAGAGCGCTGCGTCGATCCCTTTGCCTGCGCCAGGCGCGAGCGCGATGATGATTCGCGCCGCCTCGGCGACGTGGATCGCCATCCCGCCGATGATCACGTGCTGTTGCACGCCGATCGGCGGCCGCACCTGCATCCACCGCGTCTGCCTTTCGACGTGAGGCTTCATCGCGGCGCGCGCGTGCGCGCCCTCGTCGGCTTCGAAACGATCCGCGAGGATCCGCGGTCCGCGCGCAACCGCGCGATCGTGAAGCGCGCGGAGCTCCGGCCGCGACGCGGTGTATGCGATGTACGCGTCGATGTAGCGTTCGAGCTCCGGCGTCGTGAGGTGCGCTCCACCTTGGAGGCTCGTTTCGAGATCCACACCACCGTCGGCGATCCGCGTCGCGTTCCCCGGCATCGCGATCGGCCGCGGCGGAGCGCAGCTCCCGTGACCGAGCGGCGCCGCGGGCGGCTGCGCGGGGATCACCGGCGCGCGTGGCGCGTGATGTGTTTGCAGCTCGGTGAGACGTTTTCGGAGATCGCCGAGCCGGATCACGAGCGCTGGCTCGCGATGCCCGAGCGCAAAGGCCGCTTCGGTCAACGCGATCTGTTGCTTCACGACGTCGGCACCGTGAAGCGCGTGACCGGAGTCGTCCGGCGCGCTCGGCGGCGTTTCGACCCATCGAATGCCCGCGCCGTGCCGCGCGTACTCCGCAGCATCGAGCGGGGGTGCCTTCGGTCCGTTGTCGGCGAGACGCTGGACGCTCTCTTCGCGATGCCGAATTTGCTGCTGCACACGAACGAGCGCGCGCTGCGTTTCGGTGTTCCATGGATCGCGAAGGTACGCGCCCTGAAGTTGCCGCTCGCGCGCACGGAGCTGTTCGAGCTCGTCGTCGACGCCCGACGCGTCGTCGTTCCGCGTGGGATCGACGGGCGTGACGTCGTCGGAGCTGCCGATCGCGCGCATGAGAGGGTGTCCGCTCCTTCACCCTCTGCTATCGGGACCTCGGCCACGCGGTTGCGAGGAATCGGCTGGCCACCGAATGCGCAATTCTGGACGCGCGAAATCGCCCGACGCGGATCTCTTTCCGCGCAACCACCGGGCGCGTGTACCGACAAGACCAGAGTGAGGGACGCGCTCGCGTTGGAAATGGCGCCCTTTCGTTTGTGGCAGCGACCTCGTTGCAGTTGTAGGTTCGGCACCCGGCGCAAGTGGCAAGCGACGATTCGGGAGTCCGTGCGTCCGCGCTCTCTCGGGTACTTCGACGATGAGTCAGCGGCGGCCGAAGCGTACGACAAGGCTGCACTTCGGATCTTCGCGGCACGCGCGAAGCTGAATTTCGATCCGAAGACGGGGAAGGCGCTTTACGGCAAGCCGGTGAAGCGGTGAGTTGCCCGACGCCTCGTCGTGCCGCGCACGAAGAATTCGTCGCTCATTGGATTCTCCTCGTGTGGTTCATCAGTCTCCGTCGCGTTCGCGCGTCGAGCCGTGGCTGCGCGTTCCAGATGGGCGCCGCGACGGAGTGAATGCCGACGGCGCGTGGCGGTGGTGCACGTCGCACAGGACGAGCAGGTTGTCTTCGTGGTGATCGATCCACGCGCGCATCTGCGCGCGGGTGAAGCTGCGGGCGCAGACGCGGGCGAGGCCGCGGCGCGGGCGGACGACCAATGCGTTGAAGCGCCGAAGATCGACGGCGTCCATCAGCGCCCATTCGATGACCGCGTGGTGGGTTTCGATCTGCGACGCACGCCACGGGTTCTTCACGCGGCCGCGTGCGATCGCGGCATTCGTCACACCGCAGATCGCGCACGGGCGGTTCTCCTTCACGACGAGCCGCGCGTGGACGCACCGGTACTCCGGCGGCTCCGCGCGCGGATCGTGCGCGGGGTAGAACAGCGGCGTCATGTCGGCGCCTCCTCTTCTTGATCGCGCGGGATGCCGCGCGGGACGCGGTCTTCGAGCATCGCGAGCGCGTCGGTCGGGGATTCGTCGTGGAGCTCGGCGCTGCGCGACGATGCGCGGCGGTGCACGACGGACGCGAGCCACGATCCGATGCGGCCGGGCGCGGGTTGAAACGTCGGATCGGCGAGCAGGATGAGGAAAGCGTCCTGCACGGCGTCCTCGACGTCGGCTTTGGGACCGCGCGCGGCGGCGATGCGGCGCAGCATCGATGCGTGGCGACGGTAGAGGATGTCGCCGGCGGCGCGGTTGCCGGCGCGCATGCGCGCGAGCAGCTCGTCGTCGGTGACTGCGGAGTTGGGGGCTTGGGCTTGAATGAGGGTGACGGCGTTCATGATCGATTCTCCATTGGGTCGAGTGGGGTGGACGAAAACGCCCGAGGCGCGAGGGCGACGCGCGCGACCTGCGCGCGCGCCGTCCTCGGCTTCGAAGCCGCGCGCACTACGAGTGCAGCGTAACCCGTCCGCGAACGACGTGTAGACGGCGGACGGCGCGGGGTGGGACGAGATCGCGATGGAGGATCGTCCGATGTCCAAGTCGCCGTCTCCCGCCGCGTACACGAATCGCCGTCGATGGGCGGTAGTCGAGGCC
>JBBQXV010000012.1:0-62626 GCA_038209335.1 Polyangiales bacterium
CTCCGAAGAAGGGATGCAGCTCAGAACTGCGTACCTTCCGGAGCAAGGTCAGCCGCTCACGTGTCGGTTCGACGCGGGGCCGGGTCAGAGCGTCCTCGCTTCGGGCGAGGTCATCTGGACCGAGCAAGCCGGGAAGGGGGGCGAATTCGGAATTCGCTTCACGGACATGGATCCGGAGAGCATCGACGTTCTGCGGCGCATGTGTGGCGTCTCGCAGGATGCCGCGGCGCCGCCGGCCGCAGCCGGAACGAAGGTTCGATTACACATCGACGGCCTCGCGTCGCCGATGCGGGCGCGTGTCAAAGGGTCGCTGAACGGCGACGTGACGGTCGGAAGCGACCTCGGCTTTTTGCAAGTCGGCAAAGAGCTCGATCTCGAAGACGCGGAGTCGGGGAAGAAACGGCCCGCGCGGATCGATCGCGTCGACGTCGCCGTCGATCCGACGTCGCACATTCCGCAGCTCGTCGTCACGCTGCGCTACGCCGATGAACCGGCGGGCGCGTCGGATGCGAGCGCGACGATGCACGACGCGCCGAAGATCGATCCGATTCCGATCGAAGAAGAAGCGCCCGTGCAGGCGATGCACGCGACGAACACGACGGCCGACGACGGCGATCTCGAATCGGTCGAAGCGGCGTCGCGCATGAAGGGCGCGTTTGCGCGCGGTGTGTCGGCGATTGGTCCGGCGTTCGCGAAGATGGCGACCCGGGCGAAGACGACGGTCGCGTTGCTCGCTGCGAAGCGCGCGGCCGGCGCGAGCGACGACCGAGATTCTCCGCGTCGCACGACGGCGCCCGCCCCGGGGGGCGGCCTGCACACGGCAGGACGAAGGGTGATTCGCGGCGAGTCGGTCGACTCGCCAGAGGAGACGTCGATGGAGCCGAAGTTCAAGGTCACGAAGCGCAAGGTCGCGATCGCCGGCGCGGTCGTCGTCGCGCTCACCCTCGGCGTGATCGCGATGCGCAAGCCGCAGGCGCAACCTTCGGCGAGCGCGGACAACGCGACGCCGACGTCGGCGGCAGGCGCGCCGGTGCTCACAGCGACCGCGCATCTGCCGATGTTGCCGAAGCTGGCGGATCCGGTCCCGGCGAACCTCGGCGCACCGCCTCCGATGGCGGGCGCACAGGGCGCGCCAGGCGGTCCGATGGTGATGGGCGGTGTGCCGACCATCGAGCCGACGGCGGGCGCAACCGCGGGCGACAAGAAGAAGAAGAACGGCAAGGTCACGCCGTTCGGAAATGGCACCGTGTCCCACGGGAACATCCTTCATCTGAAGATGGACGGCGCGATCGATCAAATTCAAGGCGCGCAGCAGCCGACCGGATTCACCGTGAAGATCCCCGGACGCAAATCGATCGAAGCGGCCGGCCCGCTCGCGGCGCGCGATGGGCGCATCGCGGCGGTGAAGGTCACGAACGATCCGGCGGGCGCCGAGCTCACGTTCACGTTCAAGGACGGCGTGCCGAGTTACCAAGTGCGCGCGAAGGGCGACGTGCTCGAGATCTCGCTCGCTCCGGCGGGCAAGGCGCACGGCGACAAGGACAAACAGGTCGCGAAGAAGGGCGGCGGCGCCAAGAAGCACGGGCCCATCGCGAAGAAGAAGGACAACGCGCCCGACAAGCACTGAATCGGTTTCGCTTCGACCTAGCTTACGACTTCGCTTTTCCCGCCACGATTCTCCGCCTCCGCGCGATCCACGCGCACCCTACCACCACCAACACCGTCAACGCGAAGACCGCGAGCCCCGCATTCAACGTGCGGGGCCGATACGTGAACACTACACGCGTCGCGCCCTCGGCGACGCGCGCGGCGACTGCGTCGTGCCAATCGATGGCGGGTCTGCCGTTCGCGCGCCAGCTCGGGTCGTAGCTCATGTTGTAGACGACGACGGCGTCCGCGGTCGCGCCGGCGACTTCGACGACCGCCCCGCTCGGGCTCCACGACACGACGCGCGCGACGCCCGGTCCTTCCGCGACGTACGCCTCGCCGCGGTAACCCGGCGCGTCGGCGGCGATTGCGCCGGTCGCTTTCTCGACGACGCCGTAGCACGCGATGACGCCTTGGTTCGCCATCGCCGAGGGAAGCAGCGGATGCGACATCTCGTCGGCTTCGACGTACGTCAATGCGCCGGTCGACGAGTGACGAAACGCGGCCTTCTCAGGGAGCGGCGGCATCGTCAAACGGAACGGATGCTCGAGCGCTTCCACGTCGATCGATGCGATGTCCGCAGCGAAGATCGCGACCGGTAGGAGCAGCGCGGCGTCGAGCCAGCGAACGTCCGCGAGTCGCTTACGAAGGAGCCGACCCGCGGCCGCTGCGAACGCGATCGAGAGGAGCATGGCGGCGGGGTAGAGAAAGCGCGTCGGCACGCGCTGCGACGCGAACGGCGGGACGTGATGCAAGAGCGACCACGGCGCGAAGCGATGGAACGCCCCGAACCCGAGGACCAAGAGCACGAGCGCGGTGACGGCGAGCGCGATCTCGCGCTGCGTGCGATGCGCGAGGACGAGCCCCGCCGCGAGCACCGCGACGCCCGTGAAGCCGACGTAGATCCCGTACTCGTGCCACGGCCACCAGTGGAGATCGAACGGCCGCGTGTAAAACCATTGATCGCGCGACGTGAGCATTCGCAAGAGCTCGCGCGGACCGATCGCTTCGGACGATTCGACGAGCCTCGGCAGTCGCGACATCGTGTCGGCGATCGCGAAGAGCTTCGGTGCGGCGAGGCCGACGCCGGTTGCCGCGGCGATTCCGAGCTGCGCGAGCGGCTGCGTCGACTTTCGCAACGCAGCGACGGTTGATGCATACAGCACCATCGCCAGCGCCGCGTGTGGCAGCGGATAGATCCCGCCGCTGTAGACCATCGCCGCGAGCGCCGTGCCCGCGAGCACCGCGCGCGACGGACGCCGCTCTTCGATCGCGACGTCGAGCGCCCAAAGCGCGAATGGCAACCACGCGTACTGCAAATGCCACGTATGTCCGACCGCGGCTTGAAGCGCCCATCGACCGTTGAGCGCGCCCGCGATCACCGCGAGTGTGCGCAGCGCACGGCTCTCCGTGAAACGCCCCGCCAGCAAATACATCCCGATCGCGAGCACGATCGCGCTCCCGAGCACCTCGACCCGCTCGGCGATCTGCAGCGGCAGCGCAAGATAGATTGGCAAGTAGGGCGAGACGAAGTTCGTCGCCCCTTCCGCATATCCCCACGACGGGAATCCTCCGCATTGCCAAGGATTCCACCACGGCGCTTCGCCGTAGTCGCGGACGCTCGCGACCGTCGACCAACGATAGACGCCGTGCGCGTCCCAATCGTGAAAGCCGAATCGATCGAGCCTCGCGAACATCGGCGCGAGGATGCGCACGATCATCGTCGCTACGAGCAGCGCGGCGCCGGCACGCGCCGTCGCGGCCCAGCGTCGCCCGTCGCCGGTCATGCGAATCTCAGATCTTGAAGCCGAACATCAAGGCGATGCCCGCCGCGCTCGTATTCGCAACCGAGCCGCTCGTTTGCATACCCTGGTAGTCGATGTAGCGCGCGCCGACCCACGGGCGAATCGATCCAGCGATGAGGTACTTGAGGAGGAATCGGTGCTCGATGCCGATGGGCGCGTCGGGACCTTTGAAGAAGCTGCCGCGCGTGATGCGATCGAAGCCGAGCTCGAACGCTTGGCCGCTGAAGCGGAGGCGCAGGCGACCGCCGAGATCCCAATACCCGGCGGCCTTGATGTTGAAGTCGCCGCCGTTGGGCAAGCCGTCCGCGCCGCTGCCGCCGTCGAAGCCGAGGCTGACGAGCGGGATGAGCTGTACGTGGGGGAACGAGAGAGAGAGGCCGAGCCCGAACTTCGCGTCGTAGAGGAGTCGGCTCGCGCTCTCGCCGCCGATGAAGCCGCTGAAGTTGTACGCGAAGCCGATCGCGTCGCGGCCGATCACTTCGGTGAGGTCGATGCCGAACGTGCCGCCGTAGCCGGTCGTCTGCCTGGCGTCGGCGGGCTTGATCATCACGCCGGCGAGCTCGTACGGGCCTCCGTTGTGATCGGGGCCTCGGTCCGACGAATCGGAGTCGTCGTCCGACGAGCCGCCGCTCTTCGAAGGCGGCGGCGCGGAGAGTCGATCGACCGCGGCGGCGACCCGATCGAGCGCGACGCGCACCATGGTGAAGTCTTCGGTCGAGAGCGGGACGTCGAACTGAATGCTGGCGTGGAGCGCGCCTGATCCGGTGACGCCGCAAGCGATGACCTCGTGGCGCACGGAGTCTGCTCCGTACTTGATCGAGACGTCGGCGATCTTGTTGAAGTAGCCGTTCGGAATGAAGTTGGGGCGCGGCTGCATGTCGCCGCCGGCCTGCTGGGCCATGCGAACGAGGCGCTTTTCGCACTCGGTGTCGTTCTTCATGAGGATGAAGCCGATGCCGATGAACGGCGTCGTGGGCGCGGTGCGCTCGATGGTGTCGGCCGTTGGCGTCGACTCGGTTTTCCAGCTTCCCAGGAGATCGACGGTGACGCCGACGGCCGGAAGAGTCACCGACGCGGCCCGCGCGTCGCGCACCGACATGGTGACGAGGAGCGCCGGCAGAACGAATCCGAGTGCCCATTTGATCATCGGAGGATCGTCGCACGAAAGCGATCTCTCGCTCAACAATCGTCACGCGCGAGCATGCAGGCGCGCAGGGGCGCGCGCGACTCAACGTGCCCCGCGCCCTTTTCGCGTTTCGCGCGGGAGCGAGGTGGCGCTCGTCGCGGTCAGATCCCAAGCGCTCGTTCGACCCGCGCCCGCGTCGTCGTACTGGAACGCGATCGCGCCGGCGTAGGCGATCATCGCGGCGTTGTCGGTGCAGCTCGCGATCTCGGGGACGAACGCCCGGAGGCCGTGTGAGCGCGCGAGCTCGTCGACGCGCCGGCGGAGCTCGGAGTTCGCCGCGACACCCCCGCCGAGGACGACCGATTCGACCCGTTCGGCGCGAGCCGCCTCGATGAGCTTCGACGCGAGGACGGTGGTCACCGCGGACTGAAACGCCGCGCACAGATCCGCGCGCTCGCCGTCGTTCGTCGCCGCCCCCTTCGCGACGAGCTGCGCGACTTGCGTCTTGATTCCGGAAAAGCTGAGCTCGAACGAGTCGCGCTTCATCATCGGCAACGTGAGGCGCGGCGCGCGCGACGCGTCGCCCTTCCGCGCGAGCTGATCGACGATCGGGCCACCCGGGTAGCCGAGCCCGAGGAGCTTCGCGACTTTGTCGAACGCTTCGCCGGCGGCGTCGTCGCGCGTCGCGCCGATCTCGCGAATGGCCGACGGTCGCGGCGCATCGACGCGGTAGATCGCGGTGTGCCCGCCCGAAACAAGGAGCGAGACGAACGGAAAGCGTGGGACCTCGGGAGCGACGTCGCCGCGCTGCAAGAACACCGCGAGCAAGTGCCCCATCAAGTGATCGACGCCGACGAGCGGTTTGCCCGCGCCCCACGCGAGCCCCTTTGCGGTCTGCACGCCGACGAGGAGCGCGCCGACGAGCCCGGGACGATTCGTGACGGCGACCACGTCGACGTCGTCGAGCGCGACGCCGGCGCGCGCGAGCGCTTCGCGAACGACCGGCGCGACGTTCTTGACGTGATCGCGCGACGCGAGCTCGGGAACGACTCCGCCGTGCGCCGCGTGCAGCGTCGCTTGGCTCTGCACGACGTCGCTCTTCACGACGCCGTCGCTCATCACGATCGCCGCGCCTGTCTCGTCGCACGACGACTCGATCCCTAGAACGAGCATGCCCCTCGTTGGCGCTCGAGCCCGAACACCGCGAAGAGATTCGACGACGGCGCCGGCGTGCTCGCATCCGGTGCGTTCGGCGGCGGCGCGCCGCGCACGAAACGCACCTCGACGCTGCCGGAGGTCATGAGCGACACGAACACCATCACGTCGGTGCCGTCGCCGCCTGCGCCACCATCGGCGAACGTCGAGGAGGGCGTCGCGACGTAGATGAGGTTCCTTTCGCGCCCTTCGCCGAACGACAGCGTCGAGAGCGGATCGTGCCACAGCTGCGGGATCGGACGCAGCGTCTCGCTCTTGAAGCGGCCGTCGGAGGACGAGATCTTGCCGGGTGTATCTTGCAAGTGATCGGTGTCGAGCGAGAGGCAGACGCGGACGTCGTCGGCCATTCCCGAGCGGACGAAGTCGCCCTTTACGACCGCTCCTTCATAGCGCCCGTCCCCCGACGAAAAGCGCGAGAGATCGCGGCAGCCGCCCGCGAGCGGCGCGAGCGAGGCGAGGAAGACCAGCGCCAGCGCGACGCGCCCGAGCCTCATCGCTTCGCGATCGCCTGCGCCGCCTCGCGCACGCGCGGCTCCGGATCGTTCGCTGCCATTTGCGTCGCGAGCTGCTTCGCCGCTGCGACGTCGTACGTCGCGATAGCTTCGAGCGCGGCCTCGCGAACCAGCGCGTACTTGTCCTTCGTCGCCGCGACTTGCAACGCGCGCGATGCATCGGCGGGTGCGCCCGCCGCGCCGAGACGCCCCATCGCCTGCGCCGCGAGCACGCGCATCGCCCAGTTCTCGTGCGACGCGAGCAATCGCCCGACCGCCGCGATCGCCTTCGGATCGGTCTGTTTGCCGATCGCCGCGAGCGCGACGCGTTGCACCGACTCGCTCGCGTCGTCAACGCCGAGGACGACCGCTGTCGCGGCATCTTGCGTCGGCGATCGCGACAACAGGACGAGCGCCTTCGTTCGCATCGCCGGATCCGGATGGCGCACGAGCGGGATGATGCTCGGCTCGAGCATCTTAGCGACCTCGCGCGCCTTCGTTCGCGCGGCTTCCGTCCCGGCGACCGCATCCTTCGCGAGGAAGGGCTCGAATTCGCCGTCGCCTGTGCCAAGCGAGTCGAGCACCGAGCGCGCACGCTCCGCCGACGTCTGCAGCGCGGCGAGCGCCGATCGCTGGAGCACGTCGGCGTACTTGAGGAACGCCGCCGCGCGATCCTTGTCCGAGAATCCGCGCGGCACGAGCGCGTCGATCATCGCGTCGACGTCGATGTTGCCGTCGGGAACCGGGAGCGTATCGCGCGCCGCGACCACCGCGCCCTTCCCCTTCGCCGCGGGTGCCGGTGTCGTCGCGAGGATCACGAGCGCCGCGGTGCCTGCACGCTGCAACGAATCGGACGTCGTGCGCGATCGCGCGTTGTCCGCATCGCCGCCCGCAAAAACCGCGTCGGCCATGGCCGCAAGCGCCGCGCGTCCACCCGGCGGTTCACGCGGGGGCGAGCTGGCCGCGCCCATTCGCGCGAGCGCGACGAGCGCCATCTGCCGCGGCAGAGCGTCCGTCCCTTGCGCGAGCGCGAGCAACGTCGACGCCTCCGACTCCGCACCGAGCTCACCGAGCGCATACGCCGCCGCCGCACGCGCGACGTTCCCCGACTCGACCGCGCGCGCGATCGCCGCAATGTCCGTGACCGCCGACTTTTCGTGCGCGAGCCCGAGCCCGAGCACTGCGAGCGCGCGCATCTGCGGAGATCCTGTCCGCGCGATCCGCCGCAAGAGCGGCACCGCCTTCGCGTCGCCCATCCGCGCCGTGCCCCACGCCGCCGCGATCCCGACCGCGTCGGTCAGCGCCGCTTCGTCGCTCGCGGTGTCCTTCGGGAAGAGGAGCGCCTCGAGCTTCGGCAACAGATTCGTATCGCGCAGCGCGCCGCACGCGATCATCGCGCGCACGCGCAGCGGCGCCTCCGCCGTCCCGGTCGCGAACGAGAAGAGCGGCAGCGCCGCGTTCTTGTTCTGCACGTAGCCGAGGACGTCGATCGCGATCCGCTGCTGCCCGATGTCCTGATCCGCGAGTGCGTCGAGCAGCGGCTTCACTGCGCGCGCGCCGATCTTCGCGAGCGCCGCACGCGCCGCGTCGGAGTCGGCACCGGTGCCGTGACGAACGCGCTGCACGAGAGCGAACGTGAGGTTGCCGTAGATCTCGACGAGCAGCCGCCGGTAGATCGGCTTCTGCGGATTGCCGATCGCCATCGGCAAGAGATCCTGCTCGAGCGACTCGAGTGTCCCCTTGCCGAGGTTGATCTGCATCGACAGACGCGCCGCGCGCGCGACGAGCTCTTCGTCCGGCGCGCCGCGAACGACGCGACGAAACAGCCGATCGGCTTCGTCGGTCTGCCCCTTCGACAACAACAAATCCGCGAGCTCGAAGTAGACGATGTACAGACGATCGTTCTTCGTGATCGCCGCGCGAAACTCGACGATCGCGTGATCGACGTCTTGCCGCGATCGGTACATCTCGCCGAGCCGCCGATGCCCTTCCGCGTCGTCGGGATTCAATTCGACTGCGCGCGCCGCGTACTTGATCGCGTCGTCGTCTTTGTAAATCTGAAGCGCGTACTGCGCCATGCGTTGGTAGAGCTCGCGCGCGCGCTTCGGCTCGACTTGCACGAGCTTCTCGAGCACCGCGATCGCGTCCGCGATCTTGTTCTGTTGAACGAGCACGCGCTCGAGCGCGAGGTAGCTCTCGGCATCGCCCGGCGCGAGCTGAATCACGCGACGCAACGTCGCCTCGGTCTCCGGCAGCTTGCGAAGATGGATGTACACCTCGGCCAGCGTCCGCCCCGCTTCGACGTCCGGCGGCGTCGCGTTGAATGCCGTCGTGAGCGGCGCGACCTGCGAGTCGAGCGTTCGCTCGAGCCCCCACAACGTGACCATGTGCGTGCGGCATTCGCGGACGAGCGTCTTGTCGTTCGCCGCCTTCGCCTTGTCCATGATCTCTTGGTAGAGCGTCCGCGCTTCGCGATAAGCGCGCGAGCGTTCGTACGCGCTGGCCAGCTGCTTCTTGAACTGCAGGTTGTTCGGCTCGAGCTGCACCGCCTCTTTGAACGACGCGAGCGCGTCCGCCGTCATGTCGTGCTCGAGGTACACGTCGCCGAGCGCGGCGAGCGCCTTCGCGCGCGGCGTGATCGTCGCGAGAATTCGCTTCCACGTCTGCACCGCGAGGGCGTGATTCCCGAGCTGGAAATAGTGATCGCCGAGATCGACGAGGTGCCCCGGATCGCTCGTCGAGATCTGCGCGAGCCGCGTCAGCACCTTTAGCGCGCGATCGTTCTCGCCGATCCGCTGATAAAAATCCGCGACGCGCGCGAGGATCTCCTCGTCGCTCGCCGCACGCGTCTCGAGCTCGACGAGCAGCTTCAACGCGCGCACGCGATCGCCGCGCTGCATGAGCGCTTCGCACTGCTCGAAGACGAACGTCGGATTGTTCGGCGCCGCCTTGATGAGACCTTCGTATTCGGCGATCGCTTTGTCGAGATCGCCGTTCGCCTGAAGCAGACGAATCATGCGAAGCCGAATGTCGATGTGCCGCGGGTTCAGCGCCAGCGCCTTGCGGTACGTGTCGATCGCCTTCGTCGAATCACCCGTCTCTTCGTAGAGCCCGCCGAGGAGCGCGAGACGCGCGAAGTCGTTCGGGTGCTCGTCCTCGAGCTGCTTCACGAGCGCGGGGAGCTGCTGATCGGCGCGGTAGATCTCGGTGATGATCTCGTAGATCTCCGCGCGCACCGCCGCTTCCGCGCCCGCGATCGCGAGCGCCTTCTTCAAGGTCGCGATCGCCTCCGGGTTCTTGTGCGCCTTCGCTTGCGCGCGTCCGAGATCCTTCAGCGCCGGGGCGAGCGCGCGGTTGTCGCCCGTCGTCGCGGCGACGACCTCTTTGAACTCGGCCTCGGCGCGCTCGAACTCCGCGCGGTTGTAGAGCTCGCGCCCGAGCTCACCTTTGATGAAGAGGCTGTTCGGCTGAAGCTTGGCTATCTGCGTGTGCCACTTCTTCGCGGCCGCCCAGTCCTTGTCGTCGAGCGACAGCGCCATCAGCGTGCGGAGCGTCTGCTCCTTGTCCGTCTGCGCGGTCTGCAGCGCGAGCGCCGCCTCGTAACGTTGCCGCGCCGGACCCGTCTCGCCGCGATCCTGAAGCGTTCGCGCGAGCGCCATGATCGCCGTCGGATCGTCCGGTTTGAGCGCGATCGCCTTCTCGTACATCTTGATCGCGTCGGCGCCGCGCCCATCGATCTTGTAGAGCCCCGCGAGCGTGACTGTCGCCGGGTACTGCTCCTTGTCCGCCGTCGCCGCGCGCTTCTCGAAATCGACGATGAGCTTCGCGACGTTCCCATCGCGCTCGCGATAGAGCTGCGCGAGCCGCTGAAGCGGAAACGGCGAGCCTGGTTGCGACAGAACGATCTTCGTGTACCGCTCGATGAGGACACCCGCGCCCGGTCCTTTCGGATCGTCCGGGTTCGGCGGCGGCTTCGGATTCCCGGGCGGTGGCTTCGGATTTCCCGGCGGCGGCTTCGGATTTCCGGGAGGCGGCTTGGGGTTTCCCGGCGGCGGTTTGTGCCGCCCGCGCGGATCGAAATCCTGTCCGAGCACCGCGCCCGACGCGAACGTGAGCGCGAGACCGAGGGTGAACAGGCCGAAGATTCGTTGGTGACGCCGCACGGCAATAGCTTAGACGCGAAAGGGGGTTACCGCACTGGGTGCTCTCCTGAGCATTCTGTTGGGGGAGAACGCTCCGGGGCCGAGCGTAAGTCCTGCCCGAGGTGCGAGGATGCGCGAGGTGTTCGTCGCCGCGTTGGCGATCGGAGTGTTGGGATCGGCGGTCTTTTCGGCCGTCGGCTGCGGTCGGAGCGGTCCGAGCGCGAGCGCGACCGACGAGCAGTCGACCGTCGACCCGGGCAACGCCACCGCCTACGCGCTCGCGTCGAAGCGACTCGCGACCGTGCGGTCCGCGCTCGCGACGGGGAGGGACCCGAGCATGAAATGCAAATCGCTCGTGGCCTCCGTCAGTCCGCTGCGCGTGGAGAGGGACGCCGCGTCGCAGCGTCTCGTCGGCGACGTCGAGCGGCTGTGCGGCTACGACGCGCCGCTCGCGTGGGCGCAGACGAACCTCGACGGCATCGGCGACGGTGCGTCGACCGCGACGTCGTGCGCGCACGTCGAAGAGGCGCTCCACGATTTGCGTCGCTTCGGTCACGAAGGCGAAGCGCCGGTGCAAGAGATCGACGCCTCGTACCGGCGCCTCTGTCGCGCGTGAAACACGCGCCGAGCTGCTACGCTTCGGCGCCATGCCGTTCTTCCAAACGCCTCCGTCGATCGGCGATCAATACGCGAGCGATCGCCTCCTTCGCACGTACCTGAAGCGGGCGCTGCCTGCCGACGTGCTCCGTGAGATCGAGCCTTCGCTCTCTGCGATGGGCGAGCTCGCGGGCGGCGCGCTTCACCGGCTCGCGCAGGTCGATCGCACGTCCGAGCCCAAGCTCACGCAATGGGACGCGTGGGGGAAGCGCGTCGACACGATCGAGCTGACGCCGCTATGGCGAGAGGCGGCGAAGGTTGCGGCGTCGCACGGCGTCGTCGCGACGGCGTACGAGCGGAAGCACGGAGAGCACTCGCGCATTCATCAGTTCGCGCTCGCGTACCTCTTCGATCCGTCGACTGCAGTCTACACGTGTCCGCTCGCGATGACGGACGGCGCGGCGAAGACGCTGCTCACGCTCGGAAACAAGGCGCTCATCGATCGCGCGATCCCGCGCCTCACGAGTCGCGATCCGGAGACGGCGTGGACTAGTGGGCAATGGATGACCGAGCGCACGGGTGGATCCGACGTGGCGATCTCGGAGACGGTCGCGCGTGAGGTCGACGGCGTGCATCGTCTGTACGGAACGAAGTGGTTCACGTCGGCGACGACGTCGCAGATGGCGCTGACGCTCGCGCGGCCGGAGGGAAATCCGCCGGGCGGCGGCGGGCTCGCGCTCTTCTACGTCGAGCTCCGCGACGCGGACGGCGCGATGAACGGCATCTTCGTCAATCGTCTGAAGGACAAGCTCGGCACGAAGCAGGTGCCGACGGCCGAGCTCACGCTCGACGGTACGATCGCCACGCCGGTGGTCGGTCTCAAGGACGGCATCAAGAACATCACGCCGATGCTGAACATCACGCGGACGTGGAACGCGATCGGCGCGATCTCCGGGATGCGACGTGGGCTCGCGCTCGCGCGCGACTATGCGAAGAAGCGTGTCGCGTTCGGCGCCCCGCTCGCAGAGAAACCGCTGCACGTCGATACGCTCGCCGGGCTCGAGGCCGAATTCGAAGGCGCGTTCTTGTTGGCGTTCCGTGGCGTCGAGCTCCTCGGACGCGAGGAGGCGGGGACGATCACCGAGGACGAAGCGGCGCTCTTGCGCCTGCTCACCCCGATCATGAAGCTGACGACGGCGAAGCAAGCGGTCGCGAATGCGAGCGAAATCCTCGAGGCGTTCGGCGGCGCGGGGTACGTCGAGGACACGGGGCTTCCGCGGATCCTGCGCGACTCGCAGGTGCTTCCGATTTGGGAAGGGACGACGAACGTGCTGTCGCTCGACTTGATGCGCGCGCTCGCGCGGTTGGGATCGATTGAGCCACTCGAGCGCGAGGTGCGCGTTCGTGTCGAGCGCGCGGGCGAGGCGGGCGGAGCGCCGGGGCGCGCGGCGGTCGACGCGGTTGCGCATGCGAAGGCGTGGCTCCTCGCGGCACGCGAGCGCGGAGTGGATGCGCTCGAAGCGGGCGCGCGGCGGTTCGCGTTGACGCTCGGGCGCGCGATCGAAGTGGCGCTCCTCGTCGATCTCGGCGCGTGGGAGCTGCGCGAGCACGGCGACGGTCGGACGCTCGCGGCGGCGCGGCGCTTGGTTCGCGCGGGCGTCGACATGATTCACGACGACGCCGATCTCGCCGACGCACGCTTGCTCGTTGCGGACTGAACGAATCAGGCCGCGCGCAAGACGAGCGCGAGCACGAGTCCGAATCCGAGCAGCGCGACGAGCAGACCGATGGCGACCCGAAGCGCGCCGTGACTGACCTTCAAGCTCGCGCGATCTTCGCCGGCGAGCTCCTGCGACGCGCGCAACTTGCGCCGCGACTCGGCGACGCCGACCAGAATCAGGAGCGCCTCGAGCGCCGCGGCGACGACGACCGAACCGACGGAGATCGCCATCCCGCGCGCGCGATTCGTCGCCTCGTGCACACGCACGGACGCAAATCCTTCGATCGCGGTCCAGCGCGGAAACGGACCGGCCGCTGCGAGCGCCAGGCACGGACCGATCGCGCGCTTCGCTTCGCGAGGGTCCGCAGGGGGCGCGCAGCCATCGGGCGACAAGCCGAGCTTCAGCGCTTCGTCGTCCGTCGCCGCGACGAAGAACGGCTGGACGATCGTCGCGGTCCCGCCGGTCTCCGCGCCTTTTGGATCGCCCGACACGGCGATCCAGTAGAGCCCCGGCGCGAGCTTCGGCAAATCGAACGACGTGCGCGGCGTGCCCGTCGAGTCGAGCTTCAGCGCAGGCGCCGTCGCTGCAGCGCGACCGGTAGCGTCGTGGACTTCGATGTACGCGTGCGAGCGGCGCGTCGGCGCGATCACTTCGAACGTGTGCAGCGTCGCCGGCTGGAGTCGCGCGGGAAGCGACACCGCGCAGCCGCCCGGCGCGGCCGCGAGCGCGCCCGCCCATTCGCCCTTTCGCGATGCACCCTCGGCCGTCGCGTTCGCCGTCGCGTGCACGACGAGCTGGAGCACGTGCCCGATCGGTTGCGCCGCGAACGCCGCCCACCCGCGCGCGTCGGTCGTCACCGTCGACGACGTGAGCGTCATCCCTTCGGGCTCGGCTTCGATCGTCGTATCGGCGAGCGGCGCGCCCGTCGCGCGATCCGTCGCGCGAATCCAAATCGCCGATGGAAATCCCGGCGCGATGCGCTGTCCGTACACGGCGACGTCGAGCGCGACGTCCCCTTCGCGCCGCGCGTGTCGCGCCCACGCGATCGACGGTGGCGTCGCCGCGATCTCTTCCCACGCCGCGGCGCCCTCGGCGAGCACGACGCCGCTTCCCGTGTCGCGCACGACGAGATCGACGCGATCACCCTTTTTCACTCCCGGAAAATCGAGCCACACCTCCGCAACGCCGTCTTCGTTCGACGATCCGTTCCATCGCACCTCGCGCCCGTTCGCGCGCGCGACGACCGACAGCTCTACGACCGCGGCCGGCGTGCGCACCGAACCGTCTTCGTCGATCGTGACGACCTGCCATGCGAGCCCCGCGTCTGCCGCGGAGGGCGGAGCGCCGTACACGATCGCCGCCCGTACCGCGGATCGCGCGCCGATCCGTAGCCCGACGGCGAGCGTCGCGAACGAGACGAGCGGGATCGCGAAGAGCGCGATCGTTCGTGCCGGCGGCATCGCGCGCAGCGTAGCAGCCTACCGAGTCGCCGAACGCACCTCGACCCGCGATCCGTCGTCGACCACGATCGATGCGCCATCGGGCGTGCCGAGCGCTCCGCGCGCGAGGATGATCGTGCGAACGCCCGTCGCCTTCTTCACGTGGACGGCGTCGGCGCGCTTCTCGATGTCGACGAACGCATCGCCCTTCGGCGACGCGCGGACGATCGTCACGCCGTACGCGCCGACGTCGTCGGGTCGCACGCTCCAGTACGTCACGCGCGTCACCTCCGGGATGCGCGCGTCGCTAGCCTTCGCGACGACCTCGGCGAGAAAGCGCGTCACGACCTCTCCCTCGTGCCCGCGCCCCGCGACGCGATCGAAGCGCACGTTGAAGCCGCGCGCACGCATCGCACGATCGAGCATCTCGCTCTGGGCGATCGGCGAGACTTTGTCGGCGTCGCCGTGAATCAGCCAGACCGGGACGTTGCGTGCATTGTCCACGATGTCGAGCGCGTTCACTGTGTGCGCGCGCGCGTCGTCCGGGAGGATCGAGCTGACGTACGTCGTCACGTCGTACTGCGAGTCGCCGAAGTAACTGACGATCGACGCGAAGCGATCCGGCCGATGAAATCCGATCGTCGTCGCCCCCGCGCCCCCCATCGACGCGCCCCAAATCGAGACCGCGCGCGGATCGACCGCGAGCTCGCGTCCGATCTGATCGATCGCGCGCATCACTTCGTCCTCCGCGTCGGCGATGTAGAGCGAGTTCCCGAGGCCGCTCGGCATGAGCAGCACGACGTCGCGCGCGCTCGCCTCGCGGAGCAGCTCGCCGTACGAAGCGTACGTCCAGATGTCGCCGTTCCACGGATGCGCGCCGACGAGCAACGTCGCCGGCTTCGCCCAATCGTGACCCGGCGGGACGAACACGACCGCGCGCCCGCCCCCCTTTTTCGCGCTCGGGCTGTCGAACGTCATCACGCCGAGATCGCCGCGCGTCGTCATGGCGAGCCCGAGTCGCGGCGCCGCCCCGCACGCGATCCGGTGCTCGTACGAGCTGACGTTCACGTCGAAGACGATCTCGTGCGCACCTTCGCCGAGCGGCACGACGCGCGCGCCCTCCGTCGTTGGGAGCCGCGCTCCATCGATCGCCGCGCCGCCGCGCTTCCCGGCGCACGTCGGCAGCTCGATCGCATCGACGCCGATCCCCGCCGCCACCTTGAGCCGCACCTGATACGCCCCTTGCCCGAGCTTCATCGAAGCGAGGTCCGCCCATCGCGCACCTTTCCAGCCCGCGCCGATCGACGCACCACGCACCTCGACGTCGACGACGTCGCCGCCGCTCACGACCGGATGCACGGCGATCTCCGCTGCCGCGATCCGCGCGACGAACAGCGACGCGACGATCGCTGGTCCGATGCCGATCCATGAGACGAGACGCATCAGCTGCCTTCGTACCTCCGTGCTGCCCGCGCCGCGACAGTTGTCGTGCGTCGGACGCTGCGCTCGGCGGATGCCGAGGTCTGCGCGGCATCCGCACGCGGCGAACCGTTCGCAATTCATGCAGTCTGCAGATGGCGCAGATGCTGCAAAGCGTACGACCAAGATGGATTCCCAAGCTTTCCTGATGCTCTCCGTTGGTGCGCTGCTCCTTCTGAACGGCCTCTTCGGCGGGCGCATCTCCGGCTGAACGCGGAACTGCTTGCCAGCCGCGGCCCCGCGGACCTAAAGGGGTCGTGTGTCCATCGCGACGACAGAGCAGGCGCGCGCCGCCAGTGACCGAGCGACGTTTCTCCGTTCGAGGCTCGGATCGCTCCTCGCGGTCGCGCCGCTCAGCGTCTGGACGCTCAACCACTTGTGGAACAACCTCGCGGCCTTTCGTGGCCCCGACGAGTGGCAAGCGGCCGTCACCGAGTACCCGCATCCCGTCGCCCAGCTCGCGACCGGCATCGTGGTCCTGTTGCCGATTGTCGTTCACACCGTGTGGGGCTTCGGCCGGTTGCTGACGACGCGCCCGAACAACATCCGATACGGCTTCTACGCGAACTTCAAGTACCTGCTCCAGCGCCTCAGCGCGATCGGCGTCGCGCTCTTTCTCGGCGCGCACATCTGGCTCGCGATGCTCAAGCCGCGCCTCACCGAAGGGCACGCCGAAGCCTTCGCCGACATCGCGCACGAGATGCACACGCACCGCCCGACGCTCGCGGTTTACGTCCTCGGCACGCTCGGCGTCTCGTACCACCTGGCGAACGGGCTGCAGACGTTTGCGATGGGGTGGGGGCTCGTGTCGAGCCGGCGCGCGCTGAAGAAGCTCGAGTGGGTGTCGATCGTCGCGCTCGTCGTGTTCCTGTCGATGTCGTGGGCCGCGATTTACGCGCTGTACGCGGCGGGGACCTGACCGAAAGAGCGCGCGTGCTAGACCGAGCGCGTGGGGCGCGCGGCTGCATCTCTCGTCGTCCTGCTGGTGCTCGCGAGCGCGTGCCGCGACGCCGCGACGCGCGCGCTGCCGCCGCAGCGAGAGTGCGGCGCGGTGACCGTTTGGTACAAACCGTCGACCGATGCGGCGCGCGTCGAGGTGATCGGCAGCTGGGATGCGTGGGCGCGTCCGGGTCGCGTTCTCGACGCGGGGCGCTCCGATGGCTGGCGCGTCACGCGGTACGATTTGCCGGCCGGGCCCGCGTCGTACGCGATCGTCGACGACGGCGTGTGGATCGCGGATCCGAACGTCGCGACGAGCGCGTGGCACGAAGGCCAAGAGGTGGCGTGGCTCAATGTGCCGAGCTGCGACGTCCCTGTCATCCGCGTCGACGATGCGCATGGGTCCGCGGACGGCGGCGCGACGATCGCCGCGTCGTTCCTCGCGACGCGCGCAGGCGACGCGCTCGACGTCGCGAGCGTCACCGCATCCAGTCCATCCGGTCTCGGCCCCGTCACGACGACGAGCGACGCGCCGTCCGGAAAAATCGCGCTCTCGTTCGTCGGCCTCGCGCCCGGAAAATACACGGTGACGCTCCGCGCGAAGGACGCCGCGGGCCGCGACGCCGAAGCCGCGCGCGCGACGATCTGGATCGAACCGCGCCCGTTCGATGTCCGCGACTCGGTGATTTACCAGGTGCTCGTCGATCGCTACCGCGACGCGAACGGCGCACCGCTCGCCGCGCCGTCGCTCGCGTCCGCGCGCGCGGGTGGTCACGTGACGGGCGTTCGCAAGGCCGTCGAGTCGGGCGAGCTCGCCGCGATGGGCTTCAACACGCTGTGGCTATCGCCGCTCTACGCGAACCCCGACGGCACGTTCCCCGGCTCCGACGGTCGCCCCTATTCGAGCTACCACGGCTACTGGCCCACCGCGCCGCGCGCGCTCGAAGCGTCGCTCGCGACCGACGCCGATCTCGACGCGCTCGTCGCCGCCGCCCACGCGCGCGGCATGCGCATTCTCTTCGACGTCGTTCCGAACCACGTTCATCAGCAACACCCGTACTTCGCCGCGCGCACCGGCGACGCTTGGTTCAATCACCCCGACGGCAAGTGCGTGTGCGGCGCGCCCGACTGCGATTGGTCGACGCACATCCTCGACTGCTGGTTTACGCCGTACTTGCCGGATCTCGATTGGCGAAACCAAGACGTCGCCGATCGCGCGAGCGCCGACGTTCTCTGGTGGTTCGATCGCTTCGACGCCGACGGCATTCGGATCGACGCGGTCCCGATGATGCCGCGATCCGCCACGCGCCGAATCGCATCCGACATTCGCGCGCGCTTCGATCATCCGGGCCATCGCAGCTTTCTACTCGGCGAGAACTTCACCGGACCGGGCGGATACGGCCTGATTCGCTACGAGCTCGGGCCGTTCGGGCTCGACAGCGAATTTCATTTTCCGCTCCTGTGGGCGCTTCGCGGCGCGTTCGCCGAGCAGAGTCAGACGCTCGTGGATCTCGACGCGGCGATCGTCGCCGGAGAAAAAGCGTGGCGCGATTCGGGCGCGGTGATGGGGCTCACGATAGGCAACCACGACGTCGCGCGCTTCGCGTCGGTCGCGGCGGGCGACGGTGGCGGCGATCCGTGGATGCCCGCGACGCAGCCGATCGATCCGATCGTGTACGCGAAGCAGCGTGTCGCGCTCGGCGTGACCTTCACGCTGCCGGGGGCGCCTGCGGTCTACTACGGGGACGAGGTCGCGCTCGCCGGGCACGCGGATCCGGACTCGCGTCGCGTCTTGCCGGGCGACGCGGATCTCAGCGCGATGCAACGCACGACGCGCGACGTCGTCACGAAGCTCGGGCGCGTGCGCGCGTGCTCGGCGGCGCTGCGGCGCGGGACGTACCGAACGCTCGCCGTCGACGCGGAGCATCTCGTGTTCGCGCGCGAGACGGACGGAGAGACGGCGATCGTCGTCGTGCAGCGCGCCACGACCGCGACGCTCGCGAATCCGCTTCCAGGGATCGCGCCGGGAGACTACGTCGACGCCTTGACGGGGAGCGTTGCGTCACTCAGGCCTGAGTTGACAAATCTCGCCGCTGCGCCATTCTCCCTGCAGCTCTTCTTCCCCGCGGGGTCTCCATGCGCCAAACCCTGATGTCTCGCGTCGCCTTCACGGCACTGGCGCCGATCGCTGCCGCCGCGATGTACGCGTGTGGAAGCGACGCCCCGCACAACGTCGACTACGGCCAGCCGCCCGACGCAGGTCCGTTCAAGCCGGGACCCGGCGGCAACGGCGACGGATACGGATCGGGCGGCAACGGCGGCAACCCCGACGCCGGCCCGCCGATGTGCCCCGACGATCTCAAGCGATGCGCGGAAGACTTCACGCTCCCGTTCAACGGTGAGACGAGCGTCGAGCTCCGCGGCGACTACCGCGCAGGCGCCTGGACCAAGGGCGACATGATGGTCCACTCCGGCGCGACCTGGAAAGTCAGCGTCAACGTGCCGTTCGGGAAGCCTGTACAATACAAGCTCTTCCTCAACGGCGCGACGTGGGAGAACGATCCCACGAACCCCAAGACCGCGATGGACGCCATGGGGAACACCAACAGCGCGCGTGATCCGATCACCTGCACGACGTTCACGTGCGACGACCCCGGCCCGACGCAGCCCGGCGTGTACGACTGGCGCGACGCCGTCATCTACTTCGTGTTCGTCGATCGCTTCTTCGACGGCGATCCCGCGAACAACTGCAACGTCGCCGGCGCGGACTCCGCGGGGCAGTACAAAGGCGGCGACTGGAAGGGCGTCACCCAGAAGATCAACGCCGACTACTTCGGCGATCTCGGCGTCAACACGCTGTGGATCACCGTCCCCGTGAAGAACGCGAGCGTCGCGGGGCACGGCGTCGGCGGCGATACACACCAGTACTCCGGCTACCACGGCTACTGGCCGAAAGAGCCCGATCAGCCCGAGACGTGCTTCGGAACGAAGGCCGAGCTCAAAGCGCTCGTCGACGCCGCGCACGTGAAGAAGCTCAAGGTGCTCTTCGACTACGCGATGGTGCACGTTCACAACTCGAGCAGCGTCTTCGCCGCGCACTCCGATTGGTTTTGGCCCAACTCGTACCAAGGGCACGACTGCATCTGCGGCCAAGGCTGCGACTGGAACACGCAGGCGCAGCAGTGTTGGTTCACGGATTATCTGCCGCACTGGAACTACACGAACGCCGCGGCGCGCAACTACTCGACGGGCGCGGCGGTGCAGCTCGTGAAGGACACGGGCGTCGACGGGTTTCGGCTCGACGCGATCAAGCACGTCGACGGGAGCTGGCTCACGCAGCTGCGGAGTCAGATTCAGACGCAGGTCATCGCGACCCAGACTCCGCAGCAGCGCTTTTACATGGTCGGCGAGACGTACGATTTCGGCGATCGCAACTTCATCCGATCGTTCGTCGATCCGGCGACCAAGCTGGACGGGCAGTTCGATTTTCCGCTGCGCCTCAATCTCACGAAGGCCGTCTTGCTACGTCAGCAAGGGATGGACGCGCTGGCGTCGTTCATGGATTCGAACGACGGGTTTTACGGCGCGAATGCCGTGATGAGCACGTTCATCGGTAACCACGATTTGCCGCGGTCGATTCACATCGGCGAGGACACGCCGCTTTGGGGCGATCCGTACAGCGACGGGAAGAACCTCGCGTGGTCCGGGCAGCCGCAGGTGTCGACGAGCCGTCATGCCTACGAGCGGCTCGCGAACGCGTTCGGTGTCTTGCTGACGAACAAGGGGGCGCCGCTCATCTACTACGGCGACGAAATCGGTCTGCCCGGCGCGGGCGATCCGGACAACCGGCGCTTCATGCAGTGGACGGGGCTAAGCGCGGATCAGCAATTTCTCCACGATCGCGTGAAGGCGCTGAACACGATTCGCGCGGCGCATCCGGCCATGCGGCGCGGGCAGCGCGCGACGATCAGTGCGAACGCGGACGTGTGGCTCTTCTCGATGACGACCGCGGGAGACACTGTGTATGTTGCAATCAATCGCGGCGACAGCGATCAGATGGTCAGCGGGCTGCCTAGCGGAATGTCGAGCGAGCTCATTACGGCGGCGACAGTGACCGGACCGAGCGCGACAATCCCGGCGCGGCAGACGCGCGTGTTCTTCAAATGATTGCAAGCCCAAGCCTGCAATCATCCTGAGCCGCGTGCCGCGAAGGATCACTGCGCGAGCGCGAGGTCCGAGAAAAAATACGTGCGCGTCTCGTCGTCGGCGGTGACTCCGTACGACAATCCGGGAAGGAAGATCTTCGCGATCACCCCTTCGCGGTAGCCTCGATCGGGCGCGTACGCGCGCACGGTGTCGCCGAGCTTGAGGCGCTTCGCAGGGAGCTTGAGCGGCGTCACCTTCGCGCGCTCGACGACCCACGCGCGGTTCGAGTCGTCGCGCACGAAGACGTTGTCGCCGTCGATGAGGAACACGAGCCCTTTGTGGAGCGTCGATGGATCGCTCGGCTTCGGGAAGCCAACCCACTGGAGCGGCGCGACGCTACCGACGAGCGGCTCGGCGACGTTCACGGTCTCCTCGCGCACGACGCTGGACGCGTCGCGGAACGTCACGCGAACCTTCGGCGCGATCTTCACGATCATCCCGACGCCGACATAGCCGCGCCAATCGGCGTACGTGACGAGCATGTCGTTGCGGAGGCGCGTCGGATCGCCGATCGGGAGGATGAGCGCGCCCGGAACTTTTTCCCATTGGACGCGGAGCACGTCTTGGAGCGCTGCGGTCGTGCCGGTGACGCGAACGACGCGGTAAATCCCAATGCGCAGCTCGGTGTCGGTAGGAACTGCGGCCCACACCATGTCGCCGATCTTCGCCGTGACCGGACGCGACGGGAGCGCGCCGATCCATTGCGTGGCCGGCGACGCGTTCGCCGACGTCCCGGGCGCTGCGGTGGCGATCGCGGTGGCCGCGGGCAACGCCGACCCACTCGCGGACGCGGATCCCATCGCGGACGCGCTCGCGCCGCCGCGAACGCTCGCTGCGCCGGCCGTCTGCGCACCGGGACCGCCGGCGTCGCCACCGCATGCGATGGCCGCGATCGGACCGATCGCGACGATGACGAGCACGGCCGCGGCGCGAGACGACAACGCGCTCAATCCAGCTCGACGCCCGTCGCCTCGAGCTCGAGCTTCGCGACCGGCTTCCCCGTCTGCTCTTCGGCTTCCTTCGCGCACTCGTCGTTCGGATCCGTCTTCAACACTTTGGCCTGCACGCGCGCCTTGTGACCCGACGATGTTTTCGGAACGAAGAACTTGTGACCCGCGAGCTTCACGTGCGCTTCAGTCGTGTCGTCTTTGATCTCCATCCAACAGCCCATCGACTGGCAAACGGCGAAGACGGTGCCGCTCGTCGCGACCACGGTGTTCTCGTACGCCTTCGGGTTTTTGGTGATCTCCGCGAGTGAGACGAGCTTTTGCGTGATCGGCTCGCCGAGGCGGACCGCGCCAGAGACGGCGACGGGCGCGGGCGGTGTCGCCGACGCGGCGGGCTGCGCGGGCGGGCCGGACGACTTGGGGGGATCGCCGCCCATGTTGCAGGCGACCGCGAGCGCGGACACGACGAAAAGAAGGACGCGACGCATGCCGACGATCTAGCACGAGCCGAGCGCAGCGCGGACGGCGCACGGCGTCACGACGCGGCCACTAGTAACGCAGCCATGAGTTACTTTTTCGTGGCGCCAAGGACCGTTCGTGCTACCCCGTTTGACTCCGACGGTTTCTCGTCGCGGTGCGAGGAGCGGGATGGCGAAGCGCGGTGCAATCCTTCTTACCGTCGCGGCGGCGCTCATCGGCGTGTCGTCCGCACCGTACGCGCGCGCCGTCGAAGCGCATCGCACGGAGAAGACGCTCTCGTCGTCGAACGGCGTCGCGTCGATCGCGTGGGACACGACGAGCTTTCGCCTCACGCAGTTCCTCGAGCATCCGTACCGGTACCCGGCGGCTGGCCAAGAGACGCGAAACTTCGCGTTCGACAGCTACCCGGGCGTTCGTGTCGGCGGCAGCGCGGCGTGGCTCACTGCTGTCGCGCCCACGTTCGTCGAGCACGTCGAAGGGACGGGCGTCGTCCACGTCACGCGCACGTACGCGGGCGTCGCGATCGACGAGTACCACTTCGCACCCATCGGGCTCGCCGAGCGCGCGAGCGTCATGATCGTCAAAGCGACGCGCACGTCCGGCGCCGGCGCGATCGATGCGTACGCGCTCTTCAACTATCACCTGGGGTCGGGCGGTCCGGCGCCGGGTAGCGACGCCGAGCAAGTCGCGTTCAACGCGCCGCGCGACGCCTTCTACGAATGGGGACCGTCGGGCGTCGCGTTCGGATACGGCAGCATCGGCGCGTCGAATCATCACGGCGCGACGCCGAACAATCCGTATGCGTCGCTCGTGTCCGGAGCGAATCTCGCGGACAACGCGGGCACGGGCGGCGCGACGAGCGACGCGGTCGCGGGGCTGCAAGCGTCGCTCGGCGATCTCGCGATCGGCGCGAGCGCGACGGCGGGTTGGTACACGGTGCTCGCGTCGGACGGGCAGGCGCAGGCGGCGGTCGATCGCGTGAGGACGTGGATCAACGCGCGCACGGCGGACAAAATCCTCACCGATGAAATCGCGGCGTGGCATGCGTGGGTCACAGCTCCGCCGGCGGGCGCGAGCGCGCTCGAGGCGACGCTCGCGAAGCAGTCGCAAGTCGTGCTCCGCATGGGGCAAGTCGCAGAGTCGGGAAAGCCGGCGGGGCAAATCCTCGCGAGCATCGCGCCCGGCAAGTGGAACATCGCGTGGGTGCGCGACATGGCGTACGCCACCGTCGCGCTCGCGAAGAGTGGGCACGTCGCGGAAGCGAAGGCGGCGCTCGCGTTTCAAATGCAGGCGACGGTCGGCGCGTACCAGCAGTACGTCGGTGCGCCTTATCAGATCTCGGTCGTGCGCTACTTCGGTGATGGCAGCGAAGAGAGCGACATGAACGCCGACGGACCGAACGTGGAGTTCGACGGCTTCGGTCTCTTCTTGTGGGCGCTCGACGAGTACGTCGCCGCGTCGAACGACACGGCGTCGCTCGCGACGTGGTGGCCGGTCGTCAAACAAAAGATCGCCGACGTGCTCGTTCATCTCCAAGAAGCGAACGGGCTCATCGCGCCCGATTCGTCGATTTGGGAAGTTCATTGGAACGGCAAGCAGCGGCACTTCGCGTACACGACGATCACCGCGGCGAACGGCCTCTGCGCGGCGGCGCGGCTGGCGTCGAAGGCATCGGATGCGGCGAGCGGCACGACGTATCTCGCGGCGGGGCAGAAGGCGCGGGATGCGCTGCTTACGAGCCTTCGCGCGCCGGACGGGACGCTCGCGCAGAGCACCGAAGGGCTCGCGGCCGGAAAAGGATGGCTCGACGCGGCGGTCGTCGAAGCGATCAACTTCGGGCTGATCGATCCGACGCGACGAACGGCGCGTGCGTCGCTGCGCACGTTGCAGGCGGGGCTCGTTCCGCCGAGCGGTCGCGGCTTCATGCGGAGCGACGTCGGTGATTGGTATTCGTCGCAGGAGTGGATCTTCGTCGACCTTCGCGCGGGACATGCGCTGTCACTTCATGGCGATGCGACGGCGAGCGCGAATCTCCTTTCGTGGAACGTCGCGCAGGCGAGCGAGAACTTTCGCGAGCTCTCCGAGCTCCACGATCGCGTCACCGCGGACTACGCAGGCGAGTCGCCGATGGTCGGCTTCGGTGCTGGCGCGTATCTGCTCGCGCTGCTCGATCGCGGAAAGCCGGTCGTGCCGACGTGCGTGACGTTCGCGAACGAGCCTGCGGATCCGATCGACGGGGGGAGCGGTGACGACGGCGGCGTGCTGGGCGACGGCGGCGCCGTGAGCGACGGCGGCGCGGGCGATGGTGGCGCCAACGGGGGCGCGCCGGGCGACGGAGCATCGAGCGGCTGCTCGTGCGCGATCGCGGGCGGGCCGCGCGACGTGACGGTGTTCGCTGCGGCGCTCGCCTTGGTGGTGCTCGTTGCGGCGCGACGTTCGAAGAGGCGCGAATCGTGAGCTTGCTAACGATCGATCGAAAACGCAGTGCTCTCGCAGTGTTCGCGATCGCGATCGCCCTACCCGTCGCCTGCTCTGACGGGTCCAGCGCGCCTTACTCCCCGCCCGCGCTCGACAACGACGCTTCTGTCGCCGATGGTTCGACGGACTCGTCCACGCCCGACGCCGCGCCCGAAACCGACTCGTCGCTCCCCACCGGCCCGTGCACCACGACGTTCCGCTACGTCCCGCCGGCGGGTCGCCTCGTCAAAGTCGCGCAAGTCACCGGCGAGTGGAACAGCTTTGCGAACCCCGGCGTCGCCATGATTGGCCCCGACATCGACGGCGCGTTCACCGCGACGGTCCCGCTCGCGCCCGGGCTCGTCGCGTACAAAGTGATCCTCGACGGTGCGTTCGAGCTGAATCCCGGCGCGCGTCTTCGCAAATACATCGGCAGCGTCGAGAACTCCGCGGTGCGCGTCGCCGACTGCCATCTCCCGACGTTGACGCTCGCGACGAAAGGGATGACGCGCGCCGCCGCGGGGCAAGGGCGCTTCACGGCCAGCGTTCTCTTCCACTCTGGGCTCGGCGCACACGCGATCGATCCGGCGACGGTGAAGCTCTCGCTTCGCAAAGATCAAACGCGTACGCCCGCGAACGCGAAGGTCGATGCGGGCACGCAGTCGATCGCGATCGACGTCGGGTCGCTCGCCGACGGGAAATACACGGTCTTCGTCGACGCCTCGGACCGCGACGGTCACGCCGCGAAGACGCTGCGCCTCGTCTTCTGGATCGAAGCGAGCGACTTCGATTGGCGCGACGCGGTCATCTACATGACGATGATCGATCGCTTCAAGAACGGCGACACGGCGAACGACGCGCCGCCGACCACCGGCGTCGACGTCCGCGCCGACTTCCAGGGCGGCGATCTCCAAGGCGTGCGCGCGGCCATTGCGAGTGGCGCGCTCGATCAGCTCGGTGTACGCGCGATCTGGCTCTCGCCTTTTCACACCAACCCGGGCGGCGCGTACCCCGCCGACGATGGCGTGCACAACGTGATGGGCTACCACGGCTACTGGCCGAAGCGCGCGCGCGAGGTCGACGCGCGCATCGGCGGCGACGCAGGGTTGAAGGCGATGGTCGCCGAGGCGCACGCGCACGGCATTCGCGTGCTCCAGGACTTCGTCGTCAATCACGTGCACAAAGAGCACGAGTACTTCACGCAGCATCCCGATTGGTTTCGGACCGGATGCGTTTGCGGAACGAACAACTGCGACTGGACTCTGCACCGGCTCGACTGCCTCTTCTCGGATTACTTGCCCGACGTAAACTGGACGGTTCCGGCCGCGAGCGAGCAGTTCGGCGACGACGCGGTGTGGTGGCTCGACACGTACGACATCGACGGGCTGCGCATCGACGCCGTGAAACACGTCGAAGATGCAGCCATCGTCAACCTGACCGCGCGCGTGCGCGACGAGTTCGAAGCGGCCGGCACGCGCGTCTTCATGACCGGCGAGACCGCGATGGGATGGAACGGCGACACGCTCGCTGCGAATCAGGATCAGTACGACACCATCAGTCGCTACATCGGTCCGAGCGGGCTCGACGGGCAGTTCGATTTCGTCCTCTATCACGGGGTCTCGTATCGGACGTTTGCGTACGATCAGAAGGGGCTCTTGCACGCCGACTATTGGGCGCAGGCGAGCGGATGGGAGTATCCGCAAGGCGCGATCATGACGCCGTACATCGGGAGCCAGGACACGCCGCGCTTCGTCACGCTCGGGAGCTACCGAGGGCAGGACGGGGCGCACGATCCAGGGATCCCAGGAAACAAGTGGAGCAACTACGCGGCGGCGCCGTCGGACGCCGAGCCGTATCAACGGCATCGCCTCGCGCTCGCGTGGCTGCTCGGGTTGCCGGGCGCGCCGATGATCTATTACGGCGACGAGTACGGCGAATGGGGCGGCGCGGATCCGAACAACCGCGCGAAGTGGCGCGGCGACTCGTCGCTTGCGGGCGAAGAAGCGGCGACGCTCGCGTTCGTGCGAAAGCTCGGCACCGCGCGCAAGGAGCTCGCGGCGATGCGACGCGGCGCGTACCGGCCGGTGTACGGGACGGACGACGTGCTCGTGTTCGCGCGGCAGACGACGGCGGGCGAGGTCGCGCTCGTCGCGATGACACGGCTCGCGAGCGGCGCGACGTTCACCGCGCCGTTGCCAGTTACGCTGCCGCTCGCCGAGGGAACCATGCTTCGCGATCGCCTCGGCGGTCCCAATGTCCGCGTCACCGGCGACGCTGTCACGATTACGCTCGGCGCGCGCGGCGCCGCCATCCTCGCCCCCTGATCTCGGAGACTCGAACGTTCATGTTCCGCCCCCCGCGCTCGCGCATCGCCGGCATCACGCTCGTTCTCTCTGCGCTCGCGTTCGCGACGACTGCGCGCGCACAAGATCCGGCGCCCGCGCCCGCACCCGCAACGACCGGAGCCGTGATGCCGAGCGGGCCGCTCAGCCCGCCCGCGCCCGCATCCGCAACCCCGCCTTCGCCCGCACCGGCAACCGACGCGCCTGCACCCGCGCCGGCGGCTTCCGCGCCCACCGGCAAATTCGAATTCGGCTCGTACGGTCGCGTTCGATTCGCGAGCGACGGGCGCGGCGGCACCGGCCGACAAGCGAACATCGTCTCGCACGGCAACCGAATCGACGAAGAGAGCTACGCCGAGCTCGAGCTCCGTCGCGAGGACACGTACTCGCCGCACATCAAGACCCGTATCGTCACGTCGCTCGCGCTCTTCCCGCCGTTCTTCCATTTCTCCGGAAACGCGCAGCAGCAGATCGCCGTTCGCAATCTCTACGCGCAAGCGACCTACGACGATCTCACGCTGTGGGCCGGCTCGCGCATGTACCGCGGCGACGACATCTACCTCCTCGACTGGTGGCCGCTCGACAACCAGAACACCCTCGGCGGCGGCGCCGGAATCAAGCTCGGCGACACCACACTCGCCGCGCACGTCGGGATGCAGCGGCTCGACAACGCCTATCAGTTCCAGCAAATCCCGGTCGTCTCGCCGTTCGGTTTCGGCGCGACCAACATCACGTACCTCGATCGTCCGCGCACCGTCGAGACGCTCAAGGCGACGCATTTGATCCGCTCGCCCGGATCGAAGGCGGGCGTCAAGGTCGTGCTCTACGGCGAGGCGCACGAGATCGCCGCGGGCGTGTTTCGCGACACGACGACGAACCTCGACAAGCCGCTCCCGAGCGACACCGGATTTCTCCTCGGCTCGGAGGTCGCGTATTTCACCGGCGAGCGCGACACGTTCGTGCAGCTCTTCGCGCGTCACGCGCGCGGGATCGCCGCGTACGATCCGCTCGCTGCGCCGCTCACATTCGCCAACGATCGCACGACGAGCGGATCGACCGAGACGCTCCTCGCGCTCGGCGGCAACTATGAGAAAGACATATTCGGCGTGATGTTCGCCGGATACGTCCGCTTTTTTCGCGACGGATCGCCGTCGCCGACGTCGACGCAAAAATACGACGAAGGGATCGTCGTCGCGCGCCCGCAGATGTACATCGGCGAGCACTGGGGCGTCGCGCTCGAAGGGAGCTACCAGCAGCGTCGCCTCGGCGTCGTCGATCCCGTGACCGATCAGCCGTACGTCGCGTCGGCGTGGCGCGGCGGAATCATCCCGTACTTCTCGCCGAGCGGACGCGGCTCGTACAAACGGCCGCAGCTCCGCATCATCTACGCCGTCACCGCGCGGGACCGCAGCGCGCGCGGGCTCTACCCGCAAGAAGACGTCTTCGCCCAACGCAAAGTCGAGCACTTCATCGGCCTCGGCGCGGAGTGGTGGTTCAACTCGTCGTCGTACCCGTGATCGAGAGCGCCATGAAAAAACACATGCATTCTGCAATTGCGCGGTTCGCGATAGCCGCCGCCGCGCTCGCCGCCGCCGCGGTGCCCGAGACCGGATGCGTCTCGGTGCCCGCGTCGTCGAAGCAGCCGGTCATCGCGACGCACGTTCAGGATTGGCGCGACGAGGTCATCTACCAGCTCATGGTCGATCGCTTCGTCGACGGCGACATCAACAACGATCCGACCGTGCAGCCCGGCTCGCTCTCGCGGTACCAAGGGGGCGATTGGAAGGGGGTCGAGGATCGTCTCGACTACTTGCAAGAGCTCGGCGTCACTACGCTGTGGATCTCGCCGATCATTCGCAACGTCGAGACCGACGCCGACGTCGACGCGTACCACGGCTATTGGGCACAAGATCTCACCGATCTGAATCCCCACTTCGGCGATCTCGCGGCGCTCAGGTCGATGGTCGCGACGGCGCACGACCGCGGAATGAAGGTCGTGCTCGACATCGTGACCAATCACATGGGCCAGGTGTTTTTCTACGACATGAATCGCAACGGGCACGCCGATATCTACATCGGCGGCACGGGCTGCGATCCCAACTCGCCCGCGTCGCCGTTCGGCAAAGGACCCAATGGGCAGTGCCTATCGCCGGTGACGCGCATCACCGAGTTCGATCCCGATTGGGATCCGAACGGTGTCGAGGCGTACACGTCGCTCGGTCCGGCCGGTCGCGCGCCAATCGTCTTCGTTCAGGACCCGAGCATTCATCGCATTCCGCCGCGGCCCGGGATCCTCGGAACGGCGGCCGCGTACCACGGCCTTGGGCGCATCGTGACGTACGACGATCCCGATCAGGTTCTGCGCGGCGACTTTCCCGGCGGCCTCAAAGATGTCGCGACGGAAAACTCGGAGGTGCGCGCGACGATGGTCGATGCGTACGCGAAGTGGGTCGAGCTCGTCGACTTCGACGGCTTTCGCATCGACACGATCAAGCACGTCGAGCACCAGTTTTGGCAGGTCTTCACCAAGGCGGTGCGCGACAGGCTCGCGGCGCAGGGGAAGAAGAACTTCCTCATGTTCGGCGAGGCGTTCATCGGCGACGACAAGCTGCTCGGCAGCTATACAGTCAAAGGCGAGCTCGACAGCGTCTTCTATTTCTCGCAGCACTATTCGGTATTCCGTGACGTTTTCCAGCTCGCGCACGATCCGAAGCAACAGAAGGGCACCGACCAGATTGCCAATCTGTGGGCGCAGCGTGCGATGAACTACGGAGGCGAGGCGCAGGACAACGGCATCAATGCGTCGCCGCGGAAGACGCTCGTGAACTTCATGGATAGCCACGATTTCGGGCGTTTCCTCTTCGATGGCGCGAACGACGTGGCGGCGCTTCGCAACGCGCTCGTCCTGCTGTTTGCCGAAGAGGGGATTCCGAATCTCTATTACGGCACGGAGCAAGACTTCAACGGCGGCAACGATCCGTCGAATCGCGAGGTGCTCTGGTCGACGCCGAATCCGCTCGTCGGTGGGCCGCCGATGAGCACCGCGGGCGACACGTTTCGTCACATCGCGAAGCTCACGCGACTTCGCAAGCAGTACGCGGCGCTTCGTCATGGCGACACGAAGGTCGTCTACTCGACGGCGCACGTCGGGGCTGAAGGCGACGCGGGGATCTTCGCGTTCGAGCGCGCGGGGGGCGACGCGATGGATCGTTATGCGCTCGTCGTCATGAACACGAACGGCTTCAAGGCCAGCTCGCCGGTCGATGGGATGACGAAGCTCGTGTCGTCGCGCCCGGGTGCGCAGCTCGTCGACGTTCTCGATCCGGCGCGCACGCCCTACGCGGCGGACGCGGCCGGCGTCGTGAGCGTCAGCGTGCCGGCGCAGAAGACGATGATCTTGGTGCCGAGCGATCAGGTGGTTCCGTACTAAGAAGAGGCGTGCTTCGCCTCGTCGCTCAGCTGTTCGTCGCGATCGCTTGGACGCTGTTCCTACCGTTCGCGCTCTTGCGGCGCTTCTGGCCGTTGAAGAAGGGGACGTATGTCCTCGTCGAGATCGACGGCAAAGTGGCCGACTTCACGCCGCCGTCGCGGATGTTCGACTTCGGGCAGCCCAAGGCGTTTTCTCTTCACGCGCTCGGCAAGCTCGTCGATGCGATCGCGGACGACGATCGCGTCGCGGGGCTCGTCGTGGTGGTGAAGTCGTTTCGCGGCGGGATGGCGACCGCGACGTCGCTGCGTGCGGTGCTCGCGCGCGTGCGCACGGCGAGACGCGAGGTCGTCGTGCATCTGCCCAGCGGCGGCGGGACGAAGGAGCTCTACGTCGCGACGGTCGCGAATCGCGTCTATCTCGGACCGCAGGCGAGCCTCGGCGCCGTCGGATTTCTCAGCGCGACAATGTACCTGAAGCGCGCGCTCGATCGCGCGGGGGTCGGCGCGGAGGTCTACGCCGCGGGGGCGTTCAAGAGCGCCGGCGAGACGCTCGTGCGCGAAACGATGAGCGATACGAACCGCGAGCAGATAACGGCGATCCTCGACGGGATGCACGGCGCGCTCATCGATGCGATCGCGTCGGGCCGAGGCGTCGAGCGCGATCGCGCGGTGGCGCTCGTCGACGACGCGCCGTTCCATGGCGATCGCGCAGTCGAGGTGAAGCTCGTCGATGGGACCGCGTACGAGGACGAGCTCCCCGCGCGCATCGGCGGCGAGAAATCCGCGTCGATCGCGTTCGCGGGATCGTACGTCGCGTCGCGCCGCGCGCTTCGCATGCGCGTGGTGCTCCGGCGCCCGGTCGTCGGCGTCATTCCGATTCACGGCGTCATCACCGGCGCGACGCCGCTCCCGTTCGGGCCGATGGCCACCGACGAGCGGATCATCGCCGCGATCCGAATGGCGCGCGCGAGTCGCCGCATCCTCGGCGTCGTCCTTCACATCGACTCGCCCGGCGGCAGCGCGCTCGCGTCCGATCGCATTCACCACGAGCTCGTCCAGCTCGCCGCGGAGAAACCGCTCGTCGCGTACTTCGCCGACGTCGCCGCGAGCGGCGGGTACTACGTCGCGGCCGCGGCGCACGCGATCGTCGCGCAACCTACGACGATCACCGGATCGATCGGCGTGGTCTCGACGCGCTTCGTCCTCGAGCCGCTCCTGTCGCGGGTCGGCGTTTTCACCGAGGTCATCAAGCGCGGCGCGCACGCGCACTTTCTCGGCGGCGCGCTCCCGTTCGACGACGACGATCGCGCCGCCGTGGAGCGCGAGCTCGCCGCGTTCTACCGCGCGTTCGTCGGGATCGTCGCGACGGGACGAAAGCGCGCGCCCGAAGAGATCGAGCTGGTCGCGCAGGGGCGCGTGTGGACGGGAGCCGACGCGCACGCGAAGGGTCTGGTCGATCGCCTCGGCGGTTTCGACGTCGCGCTCGACGACGTTCGCACGCGCATCGGTCGCGGAGCCGCGTGGATCGAGCCTGCAATCGTACGCGCGCCGCGCCGCGGAATGCCACCGCTCGATCCGCCGCGAAAGCGCGCCGCGGAGATCCTCGAAGCGGCCGGCGGGATCTTGCTCGACGCCGGGGTCGACGTGCGCGCGCTCGCGCTCGCGGCGACACGCGAACCGGTCCTCGCGTTTTCGACGGAAGCGATCGCGATCAGAAGCTGAGCGTCACTCCGACCGTCCGCGCCTGCAGGCTCGACGTGGGGATCTTGATCGACGTCGAGCCCGCGAACGTCATTCCGAGGCCGACCCCGCCGACGCCGAGTCCGCCGAGGAAGAGCGGAATCCCGATCCCGAAGCGGTTGTAGTTGTCGTCGTGCGGCGAGATCGCGACCATCGCGAGAACGCCGAGGAGCACCGCGGTCACGCCGAGACCGATGAACACGCCGCCTACCGTGCGAAGGCCGGCGTCGCCGTTCCTGATGACGATGTCGATCGCGTGGCCCTGCTCGACGTGGAATCGCGCGTGCCCCAACGACGACGTGGGGTTGCTGCTCTGGATCGTGTAGACGCCCGGCGCGAGGCGGATCATCAGCGGCGCGGTGCCGATGCGCTCGAAGGGATCGCCCAGGGGGTGCTCCGGCGCGTCGCCGCGCACGAGGAAGATATCGGTGTCGACGTTGGTCGACGTGATCCGGACCGGAGTGCCTGTCGGATCGGCGATCTTCGGCGGCTTCGGCGGGAGCGACGCTGGCGTGGGAGACGAAGCTGCGGGCGGAGCCGATGAAGCCGATGGCGGAGCCGACGACGCTGACGCCGCCGGCGCTGCCGACGAAGCGGGCTCGCCGTCTGCGCGCGCGACTTGCGCGACGAACGGTGAAAACGCCAGCGTGCACGCGAGCGCCACCGCGGTGACGCGCATCACCCCACGCCGAGGAGCTTGTTCATCGACGCCTCGTCGGCCGGCGTGAACGGATACTGATCGAACTCCGCGCTGGGGACCCACTTGAACGAGTGTACTGCAATCGGGTCGAGGCGCTCGCTGCCCTCGGCGAGCCGGCACTCGTAGAGGAAAAGATCCACGACGTAGTGCTCGTAGGGGTGACTGACGAACGAGATGAGCTTGCCGCACTCGATGTCCGCGCCGAGGCGGTGCATCACCTCGCGCTTCAGCGCATGCGAATCGGTCTCGCCCTCTTCGACCCGCCCGCCCGGAAACTCCCACATCAACGGCAGCACCGCGGTGGGTCGTCGCTGCGTGATGAGGTACTGGCCGTCGCGCTCGAGGACGGCGGCGACGACTCGGATGGTGCGCTGCGCGATGCTCATGCTGATCTTCGAGGAAAGCTACCACGCGCGACGGCGCGCGCTCCTGCCTCGTTCCCCCCCCATGTTGCCGCGTGAGTGCGCGCGCTCAGACGGCGATCCGGAAAAGCTGCTGCCCCATCAGGAGCACGTCGCCGGAGCGGATGTCGGTCTCTTCGCGGATGCGGACGAACGTGCCGTTCGAGCTGCCGAGATCGGTCAGCCAGAGCTTGTTGGCCTCCCACGACAGGCGGCAGTGAAGACCGGAGACGTAGCCGTCTTCCGGAAACAGAATGTCGCCGCGCTCGCGTCCGAGGTGGACGCCCGCCTCGGGAATCGGGAAGGCGTTTCCGGTTTCTTCGCGACCGACGACGAGCGCGATGCGACCGACGTACCCCTTGGCCGGAGCGCCGAGACGCTCGACGCCGTCGGACGATGGCGGCAACGTCGCGAGCGGCTCGAATCGGATGATCTCTTGTCCGATGCGGAAGACGTCGTTCAGCTTGATCTCGATCGGCGCGTCGCGATTGAGCTTCTTGTAGACGCCGTTGAGCGACGCTTCGTCCTTCACGGTGGCGCGTCCTGCGCCGGCCATTTTGAACGTCGCGTGGCGCGGAGAGAGATAACTGTCGCCCGCGAAGATGCCGCCGCTCTCGCGACCGACCGTCATCGTCGCTTGCGGGAGCTGGTATTGGCCGGCTTCGGTGCCGTCGGCGCGGAGCGCGGTGAGGTGCACGGTGCCGGCGACCGGTGCGTCGGGTGCCGCGACGGGTGGCTTCGCGACGGAGACGGCGCCGCCCCCGAGGCGATATCCGCACGATCCGCAGAACAAGTTCGACGGCGTGTTGATGTGACCGCACTGCGGGCAGACGACGGTTGCGCCTCCCGCCGCGGCGGCAGGTGCCGCTGCAGGGACGGGGGCGGCGGTGGCGCGCGGAGGCTCGGCCACGGGTTGTGGAGCCGGTGCTTGCGCTTGCGCGGGCCTCACGGACGCGACGGGCGCCGCGGCGGCAGGGCTCGCTGCTTTCATTCCATGCGGCGGCGTTTGCGGTGAAAACGGCTTCGGCGCCGCATCACGCGGGAGCTCCGCACCGCAACCAAGACAGAACTTGTAGTGGTCTTGATTGTCCTTCGAGCACTTCGGGCAGGTGATCACCTAGGCCTCCGGCGGGCGCGCGTGAGCTTCATTTCAGGATCCGAAGTATCTACACCCGCAGGGGGGGGTCAAGTGGAGCGCGATGTCCAAGCGATAGCTTCTTCTTCCCCCACAGTCCGCGTGCTCCCCGCGCGGCGTTTGGGGTAGGCTCCGCCCCCATGCCGAACGCGACCTTTCCCGAGATCAACGTCCCCGGCCAGGGGCAGCTCTACGCCCGCTTCGTCACGTCGATGGGGAGCATCGTCCTGCGCCTCGAAGAAGAGCGCGCGCCGAAGACCGTGAAGAACTTCGTCGGCCTCGCGACGGGGACGCAAGAGTGGAAGGACCCGCGCACCGGCGAGTCGCGCCGCGGGGTTCCGTTCTACGACGGCACGGTGTTTCACCGCGTGATCGCCGACTTCATGATCCAAGGCGGCTGCCCGCTCGGACAAGGAACGGGGAACCCCGGCTACAAATTCGAGGACGAGTTTCATCCGGCGCTTCGGCACAGCGGGCCGGGCATCCTCTCGATGGCGAACTCGGGGCCGGCGTCGAACGGCTCGCAGTTCTTCATCACGGAGGGGCCGACGCCGCACCTCGACAACAAGCATTCGGTCTTCGGGACGGTGGTTCTCGGGAGCGAGCTCGTCGGAAAGATCGCGCGTGTTCCGCTCAGCGGGTCGCGTCCGAAGGCCGACGTCGTGCTTCAGAAGGTCGAGATTTTCCGGAGCGCGACCCCTCCGACGGCGTGACGTCGGGCTCGAGGTATTTTCGGACACGCTTCGCGCGCAGTGAATCGAGCGCGGTGCGAACGCGCGCTTGCGTCTCGGGCGCGAGCGAGCGCGCGCGTCCGATGGAGACGATCGCGACGTCGGCGTCGTGGATCTCGCCGAGGCGTTTCTGAAATTGCGCCGCGGGACGCGCCATCGCGGCGAGATCCGCGGGGAGCGCTTCGGCGAGGAGCTCGGCGGTGTAGCGGAGCTGTTTGTACGCGATGCGGAGATCGTGGAGGCGCGTCGCGTCGCTCGTCGGCACGTCACGCAGCGCCTCGACGCCGCGTCGCGCATCCTCTATCCAGCGCCTCGCGAGCTTCGCCACATCGCCGTCACGCGCGGGCCGCACCGGGAGCGTGATCAACGCGGCGAGCAGCGCGCGCGCGTGATCGAGCTCGCCCGCGCCCATTCGCGCGAGCACGGCGCGCCTCAACGCACGTTCGCGCGCGCGACGACGAAGGCGCCACTCCGTGAACGCGACGTCGTCGATGCCGAGGTTCGCGAAGAGCTCTTCGAGGACCTCCTCGTCGCGGAGCGATCCGGTCGCGCGCATCACGTCGGCGAACGCGGCGCGCACCGCGTCGGCGTGGAATCGGCCGTACACCGGCCGCGCGAGCTTCATCAGCGTTCGTGTGCGCCGCATCGCCACGCGCATGTCGTGGATCGCTTCTTCGTCGGCGCTCGCGAGGACGCGCGGAATCGTCGGCGCGAGCTGCGTGTCGAGATCGCGGAGCTTGGCCGCGAGAAAAGGTCCGGCGTTCTTTCGTGCGATCATCGAGCCCTCTGCACCGACACGATGACGGCCGGCTTGAATCCTAGCGTCCGCCCGAGCGCACGCCGGACGGCGAGACGTACGGCTTCGCTCACCGCGGCCTCGTCGGACATCGACGGCGGAAGCGCGGCGATCGCGGCGCGCGCTTCGCGCTTCGCGTCGCCGATGAGCGACGCGTCGAGCTTCTCGTCGATCACACCGCGCGTCGCGATCGCGATGTCACCGACGAGCGCGCCGGCCGCGTCGAGGGGCACGACGGCGAGCGCGATCCCTTCCGCGGCGAGCGCCATTCGCTCGCGAAGCACCGTCGCAGGCACCTCGCGGGTCGCCCAAACATGTGTGCGTCCCGTCTTCACGTGGTCCGTCTTCGTCGCGCCGCGTGCGTCGACCTCGACGACGTCGCCGTTCTCGATCACGCACACGCTCGGCACACCGAGCTCGCGCGCGAGCGCGCCGTGGCGGAGCAAATGATGGAGCGTCCCGTGCACCGGAACGAACGCGCGCGGGTGCACGAGCTCGAGCATGCGACGCTGCTCTTGCCGATGCGCGTGACCGCTGACGTGGACGGCGCGATTGCTCATCCACGTGCGAAGCTCGACGCCCCGCTTCAACAGATCGCCCAGCACCGCGAAGACGCCGCGCTCGTTGCCGGGGATGATGCGGCTCGAGAGGATCACCGTGTCGCCTGCGACGAGGTCCATCGCCGGATGGTCGCCGCGCGCGAGGCGAGAGAGCGCGCCGTTCGGCTCGGCTTGCGTGCCGGTCGCGATCGCTAGGATTTTCTCGCGTGGGAGCTCGCGCACGCGATCGGCCGGAAAGACATGCGACGCCCAATCGAGGTAGCCCGTCGCCTTCGCAACGCGTGAGTGCGTCACGATGCTCCGTCCGAGCGGGACGATCCGTCGCCCGGATTTCGCGGCGATCTCGCCGAGGAGACGCAGCCGATGGACGTTCGACGCGAAGACCGCGACGACGACGGCCTGCTTCGCGCCCATCACGAGCTCCTCGAGCGCGCGACCGACGCTCGCTTCGCTCCCGGTCGGACCGGCGGCGTCGATGTTCGTCGAGTCCGAGAGGAGCAGCGAGACGCCGTCGCGTCCGAGCTCGGCGAATCGCTCGACGTCGAACGCCTCGCCGTCCGTTGGCTCGTCGTCGAACTTGAAGTCGCCGGTGTGCACGATCGTCCCCGCGTCCGTTTCGATCGCGAGCGCCGTCGCGTCGGCGATCGAATGCGTCACACGGATCGGCTCGACGACGAACGATCCGACCTCGTAGCGCTTGCGAGGCGCGGTCTCGATGAACCGAACGTGGCGCAAGATCTCGTGCTCGGCCACGCGCTCGCGAACGAGCCCGAGCGCGTACGGCGGCCCCCACACCGGCACGTCGAAGCGGCGAAGCAGATAAGGGAGCGCGCCGATGTGATCCTCGTGACCGTGCGTGATGAACACGCCGGCGATGCGATCGCGGTACGCCTCGAGCGCCGAGAAATCCGGATGCACGACGTCGACGCCGAGGCCGCGTCCGTCGAACGTCACGCCGCAATCGACGAGCATCACCTCGCCGCGCTGCTCGAGCGCGAGGCAGTTCATCCCGACCTCTCCGAGCCCGCCGAGCGGGAAGAGGCGCAGCGTTCCGGTTGCGGCTGTCACCAAGAGGCGGCTTTAGCACGCGCGTGCGCGCGCGACTTGCCCGCCGGTTGCCGGACGAGGGCTCCTCCTCTATGACTTCCTTGCACTCGATGTCCCAACTTGCCGACAAACGCTTCCTCATCGTCACGGGCAAGGGTGGCGTCGGCAAGACGACGGTCTGCGCGGCCGAAGCGACGGCGATCGCCGCGAAAGGCAAGCGTGTCCTCATCGCGATGTGCAACGCGAAAGAGCGCCTCTCGTCGATGTTCGGCTCGGACCTCGTCGGCCACGACGTCGCGCGCGTCGCGAACAACATCTGGGCCACGAACATGGACCCCGAGCGCGCGGTCGAGGAGTACGGCGTCATCACGTTGAAGAGCAAGACGCTCTACAAGACGCTCTTCGACAACAAATACGTGCGCACGTTTCTCCGCGCCGTTCCCGGTCTTCACGAGTGGGCGATGCTCGGCAAAGCGTGGTGGCACACGACTGAGAAGAACCCCGACGGATCATGGCGCTTCGACGTCGTCATCCTCGACGCGCCGGCGACGGGCCACGGGCTCGACATGCTGCGCGTCCCCAAAGTGATCCTCGACGTGGTCCCGCCGGGCCTTCTGCGGCGCGACGCGGAACGTGCGATGGAAATGTTTCGCGACCCGAAGACGGCAGCGGTCGTCCTCGTCACGCTTCCGGAGGAGATGCCGACCTCCGAGACGATTGAGCTCGCGCACGCCCTAACGACCGAGCTCAAGCTCCCGATCGGAAAGGTCGTGGTCAACGGCGTCCTCCCTCCGCTCTTTTCCAAGGAAGAGCGCGCCGTTCTCGAGACCGTCGTGGGTGCGCCGACGACGCGCGGCGAGGCAGCGCTCTTCGCCGGCCGAGACCGCGCGACGCGCGAGCGCGTGCAGGCCGAGAGCCTCTCCCGTCTCTCGAAAGAGCTTCCGATCTCGCCGTCGTTCTTGCCGCTCCTGTTCGAGGACGCGGCGCGCCCCGACGCCATCCGCGAGCTATCGAAGCGCGTCTAGATTTACTTGTACGCTGGGGAGCTGTGCCCCTCGCCGCCGGAGACCCGTTCGATCGCTACGTCATCGAGGCGGTCCTCGGCGAGGGCGGCATGGGACGCGTGTACCGTGCGCTCGACACGCGCTTGGAGCGTCGGGTCGCGCTGAAGATTCTGCGCGCGCCGACCGAGACGCGCGACGGCGCAGGTATCTCGTCGGGCGACGTGTCCGACGGTCCTTCGCGCCTTCTTCGCGAGGCGCGCGCCGCGGCCGCGCTCGATCACCCGAACGCGGTGTCGGTCTTCGACGTCGGCGAAGTAGATGGGATCCCATACATTGCGATGGAGCTGATCGAAGGGCGCTCGCTGCGCGGATGGATGGGCGATCCTTCGGTTCCGGTGGAGCGGCGCATTCGCTGGCTCATCGAGATCGCGCAGGCGCTCGCCGCGGCGCACGCGCGCGGTCTCGTGCACCGCGACGTGAAGCCCGAGAACGTGATGGTCCGCAGCGACGACGTCGTGAAGGTGCTCGACTTCGGCATCGCGCGTCGCCTGCGACTCGACGTCGACGTCGCGGCGGCGGCGGGTGACGGTGCGTACGAGACGCTGACGGCGGCGGGCGTCCTGCTCGGAACTCCGCTCTACATGTCGCCGGAGCAGCTACGCAGCGAGTCGGTGGACGGTCGCGCGGATCAGTTCGCGTGGGGCGTCGTCGCGTACGAGCTCTTGAGCGGCGCGCCGCCGTGGGGGACGCGGTCGAGCGGCATCCAGCTCGTGTCGGACATCCTCTCGAAGGATCCGGCTCCGATGGGGCAGGCCGCGGCGGACATCCCGTCGGCGGTAGAAGCGACGATCCGCAAAGCGCTCGGGAAGGCGCCGCGGGACAGGTTCGCGTCGATGGACGAAATCGCGCTCGCGCTGGAGCCATTCGGCGCGAGATCGCTGCGCGACGTCGAGATCGACTCGACGATGCCTCCGCCGTCGCGTTCGATGACGCGACCGGTGCGCGGTCCGCGTGCGTCGCGTCTGCGTGTCGCGATCGGCGCGGTGATCGCGTTCGCGGCGGCGGCGGCGATCGTGGCGGGGTTCACGCGGCACCACGATCCGACTGTGTCGGGGGGATCCCCCGAACCGTCCGCGTCCGCGGCGCCGCTCCCTTCGCCGACGGCGGTGACCGAGCTACCACCACCGAAGACGTCGAACCCCGAGGCCGCGGCGGCGTACCTCGCGGGTCTGCAAGGCATTCGCGATGCGTCGGTGCTCGCGGCGATCACCAGCTTTCGACGCGCGATCGCCCTCGATTCGTCGCTCGCGGCCGCGCACGTTCGTCTCGCGTCGTTCTTTGCTGCGCAAGGCGACGCCGCGTCGGCGCGCGATCATCTTCAGAGCGCGCGTCAGCTTCGCGCGTCCCTCAGCGAGCGCGATCTCGCCGTCCTCGACGCCGTCGAGCCGTCGGTGATGCGTCAGCCGCCGGACACCGCCGAGTCCGAGCGACGAATGTCCGCCGCGGCAGATCGATGGTCGGGCGACGCCGAGCTCGCGTTCTACCTCGCGCGCTATCGCCAGGTGCTCGGTCGGCGCGAGGCCGCCGTCGCCGCGCTCGATCGCGCCGCCGCTGCCGATCCGCGCTTCGCGCTCGTCTGGTGGGCGCGCGGGATCGACGCGGAGGACGGCGGCGATTTCGATCGCGCGCTCGCCGCGTACGGTCGCTGCCTGGAGATCTCCCCGAGCGCCGCGAGCTGCCTCCGCAGCCGCAGCACGATCTACGCGCAGCGCGGCGACTGCGCGCAGGTCGAAGCGGACGCGCGCAGGATGATCGTGATGGAGCCAGGCGGATGGCGCGGCTACGAATTTCTCGCGCGCGCACTCTACGCACGCGGCAAGCCGACCGAAACGACGCGCGAAGCGCTCCAGCAGAAGTGGGCGCTCTTCTCCGAGGAGCGGCGGCGCGCGCGAGAGGCGTTCGATCGAGCGCAGCTCGATCTGCTGCGCGGCGATTTCACTTCGGCGGAGGCACGCGCCAACGAGCTCCAGCGTCTCGTCGCATCGTCGCAGAGCGAGCTCGATCACACCGAGCCCGCGCGCCTGCTCGTCGAGATCTATGGCGAGGAGGGCGACTCGAAGCGCGCAGGGATCGTGGCCGACGATTTTCGCAACCGACGCGAAGTGTGGATCGCGACGCGCGCGCTCGGCGACAGCTCGCTGCATGGCGCGGTGCCGGCGATCCTCGCGGCGAGCCGACGCGCCGGTCTGCTCTCGCCGGAAGCGTTCGAGATCAAGCGCGCCGAGTGGCTCAACGATGCGAAGGCGTCGCTCTCGCCGCTCTGGCACAAGGACCTGTGGGGACCCGCGTACGCCGAGCCGGCCGAGACCGCAGACGAGGCCCGCGCTGCGCTGGTGGAGCTCGCGCGGTTCGCGACGTTGCCGCCACCGCCGCGCGATCTCACGCTCGCCGACGCCGCGAGCGGGAAGGTCTTGTTCCTCGCCGGTCGCATCGACGAGTCGGTTCCGTATCTGCGCCGCGCGGTCGCGACATGCCTCGCGTTCGACGAGCCGGTGGCGCACACGCGCGCGGCGGCGTATCTCGGCCGCGCGCTCGAGGCGCTTGGGGACAAGGAGGGCGCGTGTGCGGCGTACGCGGTGGTCCTCTCGCGATGGGGAAACGCGAAGCCGCGGTCGACCACGGCGTCGGCGGCACGGGCCCGCTCGCAGGCGCTTCGGTGTCGCCCTGGCGGATGACAGGACATTCTCCGCACGTGAGGTGTGAACCGCCGGCCGCTTTCGGTTAGAATCGCTTGGAAATGCGCGGCTTCCGAGGGCGGGCGTTCTGGCCCGACCATTGCGACTAGACGCCGAATCGCCCATGAAGACGCTCCTCTCCGCCTCCGTTGCCGCCTTCCTGCTCGTTTCGTCGGCTGCGTCCGCCGACGACGTCGACCCGTCGACGAGCCCTCCGCCCCCCGCGCCCACCGCCGGCGCGACTCCGCGCTGCGTTCTCGGCGCGCACGCCGGGATCCCGGACGCCGACGCATCGACGGCGGCGCAGGTCGTGTGCGACGAGATCTTCAAGCTCGGTCCGACCGGCGCGTCGCACTACCGCATCGGGCTCGGCAAGCTCGGCAACGTGCTCATCCTCTCGGTGACCGTCGAGTCGGCGCCGGGCACGATCCAAGATCACAAGCAGCTCCAGCTCTCGGGCATCGAGGAGGTGCCCGTCGCTGCGCCGCGCATCGCGGAGTCGGTCGTGCACGGGACGCCTCTCGCGCAGACGCAGAAGGTCGACAACATCGTCGGCGACGAAGCCCGCAAGCCGCGCAAGAAGAACGGCTCGACGCACTTCGCGATCGGCCTCATCGGCGTCATGCCGCCGCTCAGCGCCGCGGGCGCACCGGCGCCGGGGATCGATCTCGAGTTCAGCTACGAGTCGGCGCCGTTCGCGATCGGCGCGGGTCTTCGCGCGGCGAGCGGTCAAGACGACGCGAAGGTGAAGTACATCGCGCTGACGGTCGGCGGTCGTTACTTTCTCGGCGACACGGACATCGCGCCGTTCATCGGCGGCGGGCTCGCGTGGTTGTCGCTGAGCGCGCACACCGATGGCGCGACGCACGACGGCAGCGGCCTCGGCGCATACACCGAAATCGGCGTCCAAGCGTTGCGCACGCACCGCACGCACCTGACGCTCGCCGTGCGCGCCGACCTGCCGTTCTATTCGCTCAAGGCGAGCAACAGCTCGTACAACTACGCGACCGCGAGCTACACGTCGTCCGCGAGCCCGTCGCTCTACTACGTGCCGCTCACGCTGAGCCTCGGCATCACGTTCTGACGCGCCGCTTGCGCTATTGGAGCGCGCGGAAAGCCACGAAAACAAGCCTTCCGCGCGACGTTTGACTTCGTGTCGTAAGGACACGACCATCTTTGGCCCGTGCCTTACCGCTACCTCGAGCCTCGGCCGATCGTCACCGCCGACATCGTGCTCTTCACGATGCGCGCGGAGGATCTCGCCGTGATGCTCGTTCGTCGCCTCGGCGCGCCGTTCAAGGGACAATGGGCGCTCCCGGGCGGCCTCGTTCAAGGACACGACGGACTCGATCAGGCGGCGTCGCGCGAGCTCTTTCGCGAGACCGGCGTGCAAGGCGTTCCGCTCGAGCAGCTCGGCGCGTTCGGTGCGCCGGCGCGCGATCCCCGCGGTCACGCGATCGCCGTCGTCTTCTTTTCGTTCGTCGTCGCCGAGTCGCACACCGTCGTTCCGGGCGCGGGCGCGGCCGAGGTTCGTTGGATCCCGCTTCGCGAGATCGCGCTCGCGACCGGCGCGGCGCGCAGTGCGCAGAAGCTCGCGTTCGATCACGCGCAGCTCGTCGTGCGTGCGCGAGATCGACTTCAAGAGCGCCTCCACGATCCGATGCGACTCAGCGCGTTCGAGCTCGTCCCGCCGCGCTTCACGCTCACCGAGCTCCAGCGCGTGTACGAAGCGGTGTTCGGTCGCGCGCTCGACAAGCGAAACTTTCGCGCGCGCCTCATCGCGCACGGACTCGTCGAGCCCGTCACGTCGGCGCGCCGCACCGGTCGCCATCGCCCCGCGCAGCTCTATCGCTGGCGTCGCGGGCGAGCGCGCTGATGCGCTGATGCGCTGAGCCGGTACGACCGAGACGCGACGCGACCGAGGAGTGATACGCTCGCGCGAGACGATGGCCGCCCCCGCGCCCCCTTCGATCCTTCCGACGAGCGCGCTCGGCGTCGGCGTCGAAGCCTTCGTCGCCGTCCGCGCCGCGACCCACGCCGGGATCGCGGACGCTCGCGCGACGTTCGAATATTCGCTGAGCGCGCCGAGCCGTGACGTCGGGTTCATGCTCTTCGCCGGGCTCGAGCCGCTCCTCGATGCGCTCGAGCGCTTCAAGCCGAAGGCGGACGAGCTCGCCTGGCTCGAATCGATCGGCGTCCTCGACGCCGCGACGCGGCGCCGTTTGGCCGACGTGCGCTTCGCGTGCGACGTCGACGCCGCGCCCGAAGGGAGCGTCGTCTTCGGTAACGAACCGGTCCTGACGGTCGAAGGGCCGTACTGGCAGGCGCAGCTCGTGGGTGCGCTCGTCGAGGCGGCGCTCGGCGACGCGACGCTCGCGGCGACGCGGATCGCGCGATGCGTGACGGCCGCAGACGGCGCCGTCGTCCTCGAGACCACCGCGGCGAGCGCGCGCCGGCTCGGTGGCGCACCGCTCCTCGCGCGGGCGGCGTACATCGCGGGCGCGCACGCGACGACGAGCGCCCTCGCGGGGAAGCGCTACGGCGTCCCTGTTCGATCGTTGCAACCTGCACACATCGCGTTCGCCGCGAATGCAGAGCGCGCGCTCTTCGACGCCTGGCTCGCGGCCTCACCGCGCGGCGCGGTGGTTCGGCTCGATCCGCGATCGCCGCGCGAATCGCTCGAAGCGCTCGTCGCCACGGCGCGCGAGCTCAAGAGGTCGGACGCATGGGACGACAGCCCGCTCGGCGTCGAGGTCGCCGCCGTCGACGCGCCCGAGCTCGCGCGCGACATCACGCTCGCGTTCGAGGACGCCGGCCTGCGACCGCCCGAGATCATCGTCGCCGGCGCGCGCGACGAGATCGCCATCCTCGAGCTTCGCCGCCAGGCCGCACCCATCGCAGCGTTCTGCGCGTCGACGCACGTCAGCGTCGATGCATCGACGCTCTCCCGCTACGCCCTCGTCGCGCTCGAAGAAGACGGCGCGTGGTCTCCGCGCGCCCAACCGACGCGCGCCGGCGATCCCGCGCGCAAGATGATCATCCGGTACCTCGACGCCGATCAACGTCCCGTCGCCGACGTCGCGCATCTCGCGAACGAGCGCATCGTCCGCGCGCGCGACGGCCGCTACGTCGATCGTGCGACCGACGAGGTCACGCAGCTCCGCGGCGCCACGTCGAGCGCGCCGCTCCTTGCGAACGTGATGCGCGCAGGCAAACGCGCCGCCCCGCCCGAGCCGGCGCGCCTCATCCGCGAGCGCGCACAGAAAGCGCTCGCCGCCCTCCCGTCACGCTTTCGGCGCCTCGTGAGCCCCGCGCGCTATCCGGTCGGCGCGACGAGCGCCCTCGCCGCCCTGCGCGCAGAGCTCACGCGCAAGTAAGTCGCGCGCTGTTACTTCTTCAGGTTCTCGAGCGCGAAATCCCAGTTCGCGAGGCTCTCGAGGAACGTCGAGATGTACTTGGGCCGGAGGTTACGAAAATCGATGTAGTACGCATGCTCCCACACGTCGATCGTGAGGAGCGCCTTCTGCCCTTGCTTCATCGGCAGATCCGCGTTGCCCGTCTTCGTGACCGCGAGCTTGCCGTCCTTGTTCTGGACGAGCCACGCCCAGCCCGAGCCGAACTGCGTCGTCGCCGCCGCCGTGAACTGCTCCGCGAACTTTTCGAACGATCCGAAGTCGCGATCGATCGCCGCCGCGAGATCCCCCGACGGCTTGCCGCCGCCGCTCGGCTTCATCGAGCTCCAGTAGAACGTGTGGTTCCAGATCTGCGCCGCGTTGTTGAAGACGGGGCCTTCGCTCGAAAGGATGACCTCTTCGAGCGTCTTGCTCGCCTCGGGCTTGCCTTCGAGCAGCTTGTTCAGGTTCGTCACGTACGCGTTGTGGTGTTTGCCGTGATGAAACTCGAGCGTCTCGGCGCTGATGTGCGGCGCGAGCGCGTTCTTGTCGTACGGGAGTGCGGGCAGGGTGAACGCCATGGATGTCTCTCCTCGTTGAAGGGGCACGCATGGAAACGCGGCTTTCGCCGCCGCGTCAACCTCCGACGGTCACGCGCTGAGTAAGCAGCTTGTCGATCAGCCCCTTGGAGTACGTCGACAGCTCGCGAAACACGACGCCCATCCCGGCGGGATCCTTCTCGACGCGCACGACTTCGCCGACGCCTTCGATCGTCTCGATGTCATCCATGATGACCGTGAACCGCAAGTTCACGCGCGTGCCGATGGCGAGCGGCGTCGCCGATTTGATGAACACCCCGGTGCGCGAGATGTTCGTCACGTACTCCTGGATGAACGCGTCGAACGACTCGAACTCTTTGTTGATCGTCACGCGCTCGTTGCTGCGCTTGTCGTCCGCTTCGGTCATCGTCCCCTCCGTGCGCGGTTACTTGCCCACGAGATCGAACTGCTCGAGGTGATATTCCTTGCGCGGCTGCACCAGGATCTTCCGCATGTACTTGTTCTCGGAGTCCTGCAGCGCTTCCTTCTCGGAGCCGGTGAGCAGATCCGCGACCGCCGGGTGGCAGTTCACGAGGACGCTGTAACCCGGCAAATCGCGGCGCTTCCTGCGAATCTCGCGGAGGATCTCGTACGCGATCGTCTCCTTCGACTGCAGGTGCCCGGTGCCGTCGCAATAGAAGCACGGCTCGTGGAGAAGTCGCCCGAGGCTCTCGCGCGTCCGTTTGCGCGTCATCTCGATGAGTCCGAGATCCGAGATGCGATTGAGCGTCGTCTTGGCCTTGTCTTTTTGGAGGAGGTCCTCGAGCTTGCGACGCACCTTCTCGCGGTTCGCCGAGCGCTCCATGTCGATGAGGTCGAGGATGATGAGGCCGCCGATGTTTCGGAAGCGGAGCTGGTAGGCGATCTCTTGGACGGCCTCGAGGTTCGTCTTGAGGATCGTCTCCTCCATGTCCTTCGAGCCTTTGCCGACGAAGCGACCGGTGTTGACGTCGATCGCCGTGAGCGCTTCGGCCTGATCGATGACGAGGTGACCGCCCGAAGGCAGCGGCACCTTGCGTGAGAGCGCGCGGCCGATTTCGTCCTCGATGCCGTACTCGTCGAAGATGGGCTCGTCTTCTTGGTAGAAGACGACGTCCTTCAAGCGCTCAGGCATGAACATCTCGACGAAGCCGACGAGGCGTTGGTACTGCGCGCGATCGTCGATGACGATCTCGGCGACCTCGTCGGTGAACAGATCGCGCGCCGTCTTGAGGACGATGTCGAGCTCGCTACCGAGGATGTGCGGCGCCTTTGCCCCTTCGCGGTTCTTTGCGATCTCGCCCCAGAGGCGGACCAAATAGCCGACGTCCTGCTTCAGTTGTTTCTTCGTGAGGCCTTCGGCGACGGTGCGCACGATGAGCCCACCGGTCGGCGGCTTCATGCTCTCGATCGTCTCGCGGAGGCGCGCGCGCTCTTTGTCGGAGCCGATGCGCTTGCTGATGCCGACGTGCTCGACCGTCGGGAGGTAGACGACGTAACGGCCCGGCAGCGAGACGTGGCTGGAGCAGCGCGCGCCCTTCGTGCCGATCGGTTCCTTCGTGACCTGGACGATGATCTCTTGTCCCTCGCGAACGACGTCGCGGATCGGCGTCGACTTGGACAAGCGTCCCGGCACCCCGCCGCGATCGCCGCGACCACCGCCGCCGCCGTGCGAATCGCGACCGCCGCCGCTGCGTCCGCGATCTCCGCCTCCACCGCTGCGTCCGCGTCCGCGATCTCCGCCACCACCACCACTGCCACCGCCGCCGCCGCCACCACCGCCGCCGCGCTGATCGCCGCCCCGTGCGTCGCGATCGCGTCCGCCACCACGACGGCCGCGTCCGCGTCGTCGACTTCCGCCACCATCGCGCGCTGCCCCGTCGAGGCGAGGCGCGGGCGCACGGGGCGCAGGCTCGTTCGGATCGTGAATCGTGAACCCGGGGAGATCCGGGTTGTCGAGAAGATCGTCGATCATCGTCGCGCCGGTCGCGGCCGCGGTCGTCACCGGCGCACCGGCGGCTTGATCCGCGCCGCCCTCGACGCCTGGCGGCGGAGGCTCGCTCGGCGGGTTCTCGAGCGCGCCGCTGCTGGGCCCTGCATCGGGAAGCGTCGCGCCGCTCATTCCCGGATCGGTTCGCGGCGGCTCGGGCGTGTTCGACGCGAACGCGCGCTCGTCGTCGAACGTGCGGTCGTCGACCTCGGACGTCGGAAGAACTCCGGACGGTCGATCCTCGTCGTCGTCGTGCGCGTCGTCGTCGCGCGCGTCGTCGCCGTCGGGATCCGAGTCGTCGTCGTGGCCCGCGTCTCCGGCGTCTCCGGCCTCGGCGACCTCGGGAGCATCTGCGCCCGGTGGGATCGACTCGGCCGCTTCTTCGGCGACGAGCTGCGCTTCGGCCAACGCTTCTTCGTGTGCCTGCGAAGGCCCGCCCTCGCCGGCGTCGACCGCAGCCTCGGCGTCGCCCTCGACGAAGTCTTCCTCGGCGACGCCGCCGTCTTCGCTCTTCGCCGGAACCGCCGCTGCGCCGCGCGCGTGCTTGCGACCGCCGGCGAGGTACGCCTCGAAGTCGTCCGGTCGAATCAGGTCTTCGACGTGGAGGAACGCCGCGCGCTCGAGCCCGATGTCGATGAACGCGGCTTGAAGCCCGGGGAGGACGCGCGTCACCTTGCCGAGGTACACGTCGCCGACCAGGCCCCCCTTGGGCGCCTGCCCTTTTCGTTCGATGTGAAGCTCGGCGATGATGCCGTCTTCGATGAGGGCGACGCGCGTCTCGCGCACGTCGCAGCTGATCACGAGAATATTCTTGGCCATTCGGAGCGAAGCTTTCTCGCCCGAGCCCTCCGGCCATCTTCTCGTGAATCTTCGCGCAGCGGGGCAGGTCTACTGGGGTACTTGCGGCCGTCGGCGCGGAACGATTTTGGAAAAGTGCGAAGCAACTGCGGGCGAACTGAGAGTCCGTCGCGGCTTCGGCCTACCTTTGGTGGAAAGCGGAAACGCCGCGACGTGAGAGGTAATCTGCGGGGGGGCCACGACCCAACGGGACGAGCTTGTTCCCCTAGGGGCTTTTGGTAGCGGAAACGGCGCCCGTAGGCCAGCGCTAATTGTTGTAACCCACACGCAATTCGTGGGGGCCGCTGTGCGAGCCGCCCGGATTCGCCTTCATTCCACGGGGTGCGCGTTGTGGAAGCGGCGGCGTTTCAGCGTCGCTTCAGCCGTCGCGGCGTCGACGGTGTAGTGCGGTCCCGAGCCGGCGACGCCGACTTGGTAGAGATGGTTGTCGTACCAACCGGTCACGAACCAGCGGAGCTGCGGCTCGCTCACTGGCGCCGTCGCCTTCCCTCGACCCTGACGGAGTGACGCTTTCTCCTGACGCGGCGAACGCGCGAAGACGACACCGCTCGCCGAATCCATTCCGGGAACATCGAGCGTGCGCGTGGTCCAGTCCGTCGTGTCGATCAGCGTCGTCGTGCTCCCGCGATAATCCGCGCTCACGATCCAGCGTCCGTCCTTGGTGATGTCGAGCGCCTTCGGAAATCGACCGACGTGAACGCGCCGTTCGACGTCGCCCGTTCGCGCGTCGAGCACGACGACCTCGTTCGCGAGGAGGCAGCTCACGTACGCCTTCGATTCGTCCGGCGAGAGCACGATGTGCCGCGGAAACTCGCAGAGATCGCGAATTCGCTTCGTTGCAAATTGCACCTTGTTGGCGCGCGGCGCTTTCGGATCCGTGTCGAAGATGTCGACCGACTTGCCGTTGAAGTTCGCGACGAAGAGCCGCCCGGCGCGCGTGACCGCCATGCCGCGCGGATTCTTCTGCGTGCGAAGCGTGCGCGTGACGTCGCCGGACGACGCATCGATGACGCTGACGCTCTCGTTGCCCCAGTTGGCCGCGTAGAGCGTGCGACCGTCGTGCGACACGACGAGGATCTTCGGGTGCATGCCCGCTTTGATTTCGCGGGTGATCTTCTTCGAGCCGAGGTCGATGAACTGCACCGTGTTGCGCGTGAAGTTCGAGACGTAGAGCGTCTTCCCGTCGGGCGAGAGCGCGCTTTCGACGACCACGCCGGGGACATCGACGGCGTCGAGGCGCTGCAGGTTTGCGGCGTCGTAGATGGTGACGTTGCCGTGGTCTTTGACGCCGTAATTCGTGACGAAGAGACGGCGGCCGTCCGGGGAGAGGCTGACGCCTTTGGGGAGCGAGCCGGTGGGGGCGGCGGCTTGGGCTTCGATCTTCGGCGGGGATGCGTGCGCGAAGGGGGCGCTCAGAAGGGCAGCCGCTCCAGCGGCGAGAACCGTGAGCATGCTAACGATTTTGTGGCCCATGTGGGCGAATGTAGGCGCGGCCAGGCAAATGGCCAAAAACGCTGCGTCCAGACGCCTTCACGCCTTAAACGACGAAGGCCCTGCCACACGCTTCCACGCTACCGTTGCTCCCTTCCGGGCCTGGCGGGGTTCACGCTTCCACGTCGGCAGAGCCACAAGCGCCGCTTACTTCCGCAGCTACACGAGTTTGCTAACCCCAGACGCGACCCTCGTCGAGCGAAATCCGCGATCGCCTTCCCCAATCGCCCTCGTCCGTCTAGGGTGAGCGCGCTCGCGCCGACCGCGTGGGCTCGAAAGGGAAAGCCGAGAGTGAGCCCGCTCGTCGAGATTCGCCTGATTGCCGCGCGCGAGCTGCGAAAAAGCATCCGGAGCGTAAAGGGGATCGTCCTCGGCGCGCTCACGCTCATCGGGAGCGTCGTCTCGATCCTCATCTGCGTTTGGATCGAAGGCGGTCAGCGCGAGAAGATGGGCGCGGGATCGACGCAGGCGTACATCGATCTCAAGCGCGCAGCGATCGAGAAGAGCACCGGCGACGCGAACCTCGCGGCGCACCTCGCGACGGTGCCGACGTCGCTCCTCTTGTTTCTCAAGATCACGATCTGGTTCGGGCCGCTGCTCATCGCGCTGCTCGGGTTCGATGCGCTGTCGGGCGATCTGCAACACCGGTCGGTTCGGTTTTGGACGGTGCGCTCGCGACGGTGGTCGTACTTCGTCGGAAAGTTTTTCGGGCTCTGGGTGCTCGTGTCGCTCATCACGCTGGCGCTCAACGTCATCGCGGGCTCGGTCGCGCTCGGAAAGGGCTACGTGACTGGCGGATCGCTTCTCACGTTCGGCGTTCAGTTCTGGCTCGTGTCGCTTCCGATCTCGGCGACGTGGGCGGCGATCGCGCTCTTCATCAGCGGGCTCTTTCGAACGCCGATCCTCGGGCTGCTCACGACGTTCGGCGCGTTCTTCGTGCTGTGGCTCTTCGGGCTCGGCGGATTCATCTCGCGCGTCGGCGACATGATCGAGTCGGGCGATGCGAAGGCGATGAGCTGGTACGAGTACATCTATCCAAACGCGTACGACGAGATGCTCCTGTCGAGCGATCCGCGATCGATCGTGACGGCTCTCGGAATCCTCGTCGGGTTCTCGGTGCTCGTCATTGCCGCGGGCTCGGCGGTGTTCGCACGGAAGGACGTCTGATGAGCGCGGAGACGCAAGACTCGACGGCGGAGTCGAAGCCCGAGACGCCCGCGGCGAAGGCCGAGGCCGAGGCCGAGGTGAAGGCGTCGCCAGCGGTGATCCAGCCCGTGAAGAAGAAGCGCAAGGTGGCCGAGGCGGCCGTGCGCATGAAGGGGGTCATCAAGCGCTTCGGCGTGAAGACGGCCGTCGACGACGTGACGTTGCACGTGAAGATTGGCGCGGTGTACGGGCTCATCGGTCCGAACGGCGCCGGCAAGACGACGACGTTTTCGATGATGGCGGGGTACCTCAAGCCGACGCAGGGATCGCTCGAGATCCTCGGGTTCGCACCGACGCAGGTCGACGAGCTGCGATCGCGCATCGGCGTGCTCCCGCAAGACGCGGTCTTGCCGTCGAACGATCGCGTCGGCGAATTCTTGATGCACATGGCGCGGCTGCAGGACATCCCCGCCGACAAAGCCGAAGACGCTGCGCGCACGGTGCTCGCCGAAGTCGACGGAAAAGATTGGTGGGCGCAGCGCTGCGGAAGCCTCTCGCACGGCATGGCCAAGCGCGTCGCGCTCGCGCAGGCGCTCATCGGCGAGCCCGAGGTGATCCTGCTCGACGAGCCGACCGCGGGGCTCGATCCGAAGGTCGCCTTCGAGGTCCGGCAGCTCATCAAGGGGCGCAAGGGGCGCGCGACGATCATCATCTCGAGCCACAACCTCCAAGAGCTCGAAGAGATCTGCGACGGCGCGGCGATCCTCGATCGCGGGCGCATCGTCGCGTCCGGATCGATGAACGAGCTGACGGCGTCGTCCGAAGAGGTTCACGTCAAGCTCGCACGCGGGACGAAGACGACGGGCGCCGCGTGGATGCAGCAGGTCCGCGAGCTGCAGATGGTGAAGCGCGTCGAGTTCGATGACGAGCGGATGGATCTGGCGATGTACTTCGAGCGAAAAGAGACGGACGCGGAGACGGTCATCTCCCACGTGCTTTGGATTTTGCTGAACGCGCAGGTGAAGATCAGCGGCGTGAGCAAGGGGCGCGGCCTCGAGCAGCGCGTGATGGATCTGACGTGACGGGGATCGGGCGCGTCGTCGCGCTCGTCTTCATCACGGCGTGCGGCGCGTCGGCGTCGTCGACATCGACCTCGACTCCGACATCGACTCCGACGCCGACCTCGACTCCGACGTCGACGTCGACCCAGCCCCCGACGTGCGGCGGCGCGAAGATGCGCGTTCGCTTCTACGACGTCGGCCAAGGGCTCGCCGCGCTCGTCGAGCTTCCGGATGGGCGACGCGTCCTCGTCGATGCCGGCGACACGCCGACGCGCGCGAAGTGCGACAACGTCTGCGCCGAGGGCCATCGTCACCTCCTCGATTCGCTCGCGCGTGATCTCGCGACGTCGCCGATCGATCTCCTTTGGATCACGCACCCCCACTCCGATCACATGGGCGGCGCGCCTGACGTCATCGGCACGTTCGCGGTGCGTGCGCTCGCGGACAACGGGCACGACGCGGACAAGGCTGAAATCAAGCATCTTCATCAAGTGGCAACGAAACGCAGCGTTCCGATGCACGTCGTCGCGGCGGGTGCGACGGCGACGCCCCTCGCAAACGCGGGCGACGTGCGCTTGCGTGCGGTGACACCGTCGGAGTGGTCGAGCACGTGCAAGGGCGATCCGAACGCTTGCTCGATCGCGCTGCGCGTCGACTACTGCGCGTCGTCGATTCTCTTCACGGGCGACGCCGACAAGATCGAAGAACCGAAGCTCGATCCAGGTGGCGCGGTGTCGCTTCTTCAGGTCGGGCATCACGGGAGCAGCACGTCGTCGACGCCGGCGTTCCTCGCGCGTGTCGCGCCGAAGTACGCGATCATCTCTTCGGGCAAACCGGACGAAGGGCTGAACCGCGCGTACTGCCACCCGCGCGCGTCGGTGGTCGATGCGCTCAACCGAACGCTCGGCGGCGCGGGATCGAAGAGCGTGAGGGCGTACGCCGAGTCGACGTGCGCTTCGCCGAGCGTGGCCGGATGGATCGATGCGCCGGCGAGCGATCGCCTGTGGAGCACGGCGCGCGACGGCGACGTGGTCTTGGTGACGACCGGAGACGGCGTGTTCACGCGCGAGTGATTTGACGGCGCGCGCGGCTCGAATCAGTCTGCGCGCCATGCGCTTCGGAAATCTTCTCTTCGCGGTTCTCGGTGCGGTCGCGATCGCTGCGTGCGGCTCGACGAAGACCGACGCAAACGCGACCGACGCGGGCTCCACGCCGCCGCTCGTCGCCGCGCGTCCGTACCACTTCAAAGAGCCTGCCGGTTACGATCCGAAGAAGCCGACGCCGCTCGTCGTCTTGCTCCACGGCTACGGCGCGGGCGGGATCGTGCAGCAGGCGTACCTCGGTCTCAACGCGCTCTCCGATTCGAAGACGTTCCTCCTCGCGTATCCCGACGGAACGCTCGACGCGGTAGGCAAGCGCTTTTGGAACGCGACGGATGGATGCTGTAACTTCGATCACAACCCGGTCGACGACGTCGCGTACATCGGACAGATCATCGACGACGTATCGGCGCAGTACAACGTCGACCCGAAGCGCATCTACCTCGTCGGTCACTCGAACGGCGCCTTCATGTCGCACAGGTTCGCGTGCGAGGTCGCGCCGCGCATCGCCGCGATCGTGACGCTCGCCGGAATGCAGTGGATGGACGCGAGCAAATGCAATCCGGCGAACCCGGTCGCCGTGCTCCAAGTCCACGGCGACGCCGACGACACCATTCTCTACACGGGCGGAACGAACCACGGCGTGTCGTATCCATCCGCGCACCAAACCGTCGCGACGTGGGCCGCGAAGAACGGATGCACGGGCGCGCTCGCTGCGACCGGACAGATGCTCGATCTCGAAGCGGGCCTCGCGGGCTCCGAGACGACGGTGGAGCGCTACGATGGTTGCCCCGCGCCCGTCGAGCTCTGGACGATCCACGGCGGAAGCCACATCCCCGGATGGACGGCCGCATGGCCGGACGCGATGTGGGGATTCCTCTCGGCGAATCCGAAGAAGTAGCGACTCAGTTTGCGGTCGTGCCGTTGCGCGCAGCCGTCGCGCACGTCACCGTGTTTCGCCCAGCCGCTTTCGAAGCGTAGAGCGCGCGATCGGCCGATTCGAAGAGCGCGCGCCGACCTTCGCCGCTGTCGGGGAAGCTCGCGACTCCGATCGAGATCGTCACGCGGAGCCGCTTGCCGTCGTGCTCGACCTCCGATGCTTCGACGCTCTTTCGGAGCCGATCGAGCACCTCGGCCGCGCTCGCTTCGTCGGTGTCGGGCAGCAGCATGCAGAACTCTTCGCCGCCGTAGCGGAACACCTCGTCGAGCGACTCGGCGCGCACCGCTTCGCGCATCACGCGCGCGGTGTGCGCGAGGACGGCGTCGCCGGCTTTGTGACCGTGCGTGTCGTTGAACTTCTTGAAGTGATCGATGTCGATGACCGCGAGCGTGACCGGCGCCTTCGTGCGTGACGCGCGGTCGAGCCGAGCATCGAGCGTCGTATCGAAGTGGCGCGTGTTGTGGAGCCCGGTGAGGCGATCGGTGATCGACGCGTCGTAGAGCCGCGCCTTGTGCAGATTGACGGCCGCTTGATCCGCGAGCCCGAGTAGCAGTTGCGCGTCGTCTTCGCCGAAGCGACCGAGCTGATCGAGCTCGAGCTGTCCGTCGGTGCTCTTCACTTTGTTCGTGAGCGTGATGACGCCCATCACCTCGCCGCCATAGAGGAGCGGCACGCTCATGATGCAGTAGGCGACGTTCTTTCCGACCTGATCGATCTTCGCGCGGTCGTTGATGCGCACCGGTTTGCGAAGCTTCGCGGCCTGTCCGGCGACCCCTTCACCTATCTCGAAGCTCTTCGTCTGCGTGCGTCCTTCGTTGATGCTGTCGCGCACCGCGTGCGGGATGTTCCCCCAAACCACCTTGATTTCGAGGCGATTCGTCTCCGGGTTGTAGAGCATCAAGTTCGCCTTTTGCGCGTGGAGCGCGTCGACGGCCGTCGACAGCGTCTCGATCGTGAGCTTCTTGAAGTCGTTCACGTTCGCGAGCTGCTGGTTCACGTCGTAGAGCGTGCGCAGGTTCGAGAGGATGCGCGCGTTCTTCTCGTACTTGATCGTCGAGTCGATGTTCGTCGCGGCGACGGCGGCGATCTCTTGCAAGAACGCGAACTCGTGCTCGGGGATCTGCGTGCCGTCCTCGCACTCGCCGAGCGTGAGGATGCCGAGCACCTCGCCGCCGCGGACGAGCGGGACCCATACGTCGGAGTGCAGCGCGTCGAGGTTCCATCGACGGAACGCCGTCTTGAACCGCGGCAAACGCTGCATGTCGCGCACGCTGAAGACATCGCCTTGCCGAATGAGCTGCCAGAGCAGACCGGCGTCGCGCGGAATGCGGAACATCATCAGCTCTTCGTGCTCGTTCGCCTCGACGTAGCGATCGGGGAGGCCGTGGTAAGCGCGCACGCGATAGAAGACGTTGGCCGGATCGAGATCGTCGAGGAGGAGCACGCTCGAGCTCACGGCGCCGTAGCGCTCGCGGCACACAGCCATGAACGCGCACAGGAGCGGCTCGAGGTTCAGGATCTCGGAGAAGCCTTTGCCCGATTGAAGGAGCGCGCGCATCTCGAAGACGAGGACGTCGAGCTGCACGGCTTTTTTTCGAAAGTGCTCGAGCTCGCGCTTCAGATCGTCGATCGACGTGAGTGGCTGGGGCGACGCGGCGGGCGATGCGGAGATCGTCGACGGGGGCGCGCTGCGTTCGCTTCGGGCGTGCGGCGTGAGTGGCGCTTCGAGGGAGACGTCGGCCATACCGGGAGAACGGCACGACGCGGGGCCGAGTTCATGGGGGCGGTCGAGATGTGTGAAAACTACACGTGAGTGGATCTCGTCTCGGTGCGGGCGCGGCGGGCGCGCTGGGCGAGCCAGGGCGCGAGCCTTCCGAGGAGCTCGTCGCGCCGGAGCCACCGGCGCAACGCGCGAAGTCCCCACACGAAATCGAGGCACGCGCGGAGAGCGACGATGGCGCCGACGCCGACTCCGACGAACGTCTGTACGGACGCGAGCGGAGCGATCTGCGTCGTCGCGAGACCCGCACCGACGGCGAGGAGGCTGGTCGCGTCGACGCTCGTCGGGAGGCCCGTGGTCCGCGCGAGGACCGTGCGTCCTGCGGAGACGGCGCTCAGCCCGGCGAGGATGAACGCGCCGGCGATCGGATGGAGACCGAGCGCGACCCACGCGAGGACACCGGCGGCGCCCGCGATGTACGCCGCGGCGCGGACTGCTCCGCCGAGCCCGCGCCGCGCGAGGCTCGCGACCACCGCGCCGCTACTGCCGACCGTGCAGACCACGTGCAGTCCGTCGCTGACCCCGAAGCCTGCGACGAGCGGCGCGCGGAGCACGGCTTCGCGTCCGAAGATCCCCATCGCGACCATGCTGAGCATCATCGCGGTCATCGCCTCGCCGGCGCCGACGCGGTCGAGCTTCAGCGTGCCCGTCTCGCGATGCTCGTCGACGGCGACGACGTACGCGAGCCCGGTGATGCCCCCCATCGCGCACGCGAGCACCGGACGCGCGCCCCACGCGATCCCCCACACCGCCGGCAGGAGCGCGGCGTTCCACGCGTCGCACCAATGATCGACGAGCTCACCGAGCGGCGACGACGTCGACGTGTGACGCGCGTGCGCGCCGTCGACGTTGTCGAAGACGATGTACCCGAGGTAACCGAGCGGCGCGATGAGCCCGAGGAGCCAACCGGGCGCGACGAAGAGCGCGACGATCGTGACCGCCGCCGGCACGAGCGCGAACGCTTGCGAGAGGAGCGAGATGTCGTTCGCGGAGACGTGCGCCGGCAAGCGCGCGACGATCGGCTTCACGAAGAGCCGCGTGTACATCGGCTTCAGCAGCGAACGATCGACGCACTGATACTCGTAGCCGGGGGGCGGCACGTCTTTGAGCACCGGCCCGAGCGCGAAGAGAGATCGGCGAATCGTTCCCTTATAGGGAACAGTCATTGCGGAGAGGGCGGGATTCGAACCCGCGGCAGAGTTTAACCCCTGCGCCCGCTTAGCAAGCGGGTACCTTCGGCCACTCGGTCACCTCTCCAGAAAGCGGAAGACTACAGAATCGAAGCAAGACCGTGGCAGGCGCCACGGAGCGCTGCAAGGTACACAAAAAGCGCGCATCGACAAGCCCTCGACGGCGCTTCCCATGCGCGGAGAGGGATTTGACAGGGAGATCGGGAGATCGAGAGATCGAGAATCGTCATCTCCCAATCTCCCGATCGCCCTGTTCAAACCTCCTTTAGCCTCGCGGGCGATGACGGGTACGGCCTCGCTCGATCGCCAGCGTCGCGTCGTCTTCGTCACGCTGCTCGTCGGGTATGCGTCGTTCTATTTGTGTCGCGCGAACGTCGACGCGTCGGTTCCGCTTCTCGTCGCGGACGGTTGGAGCACGATCGAGATCGGTCGCGTGTTGTCGATCGCGGTCGCCTGTTACGCGGTCGGCAAGGTCGTGCTCGGCGCGATCGGCGACGTCGTCGGCGGGAAGGCGATCATGCTCGTCGCGATCGTCGGATCGGTCGCGGCGACGTTCGCGATCGGGCTCTCCGCGGGGATTGCGACGTTCGCGGTCTTCGCGATGATGAATCGGTTCTTCCAGTCGGGTGGCTGGGGCGGGCTCGTTCACGTCGTCGCGCGATGGTTCGCGCCGGAGCGGCACGGCGCGGTGATGGGCGCGCTCTCGACGAGCTACGAGATCGGCAACGTGATCGCGCTGGTCTTCTGCGGCCTGCTCGTGCGGAGCGGGCTCGGTTGGCGCGCGCTCTTCACGGTGAACCCGATCCTGTTCGCGATCGTGGGCGTCCTCGTCTTCGTCGCGCTGAAGGGAGAGCCACCGCGCGCGGCGCGTGACGGCGAGCCCGGGCCTCCGAGTGAGCCGAAGATGCCGTTCAAGGAAGCGTTCCCGTGGCTCGCGAAGAAGCCGGCGTTTTGGGTGACGGTCGCGATCTCGATGTTGCTCACGTTCGTGCGGACGGGCTTCCTCACCTGGACGCCGACGTATTTGGCGGAGGTCGCGAAGGCCGCAGGGAGCACGTCGTCGGCGTCGGACGGGATCATCAAGAGCGCTATTTTCCCGGCGGCCGGTGTCATCGCGGCGCTCACCGCAGGAAAGATCAGCGATCGCTTCGGACCCGGTAGGCGCGCGCCGGTCATCGTCGTGTCGCTCGCGGTGCATGTGATCGCCGTGCTCTTCCTCGCGCACTCGAACCTCTCGAATCCGATCGTGGCGATGCTCGCGATCGGCGTGTGCGGGTTGTTCCTCCTCGGTCCGTACTCGCTCCTCGCGGGCGCGCTCACGCTCGACGTCGCGGGGAAGCGCGCGGCGTCGACGGCGGCGGGGATCGTCGATGGCGCGGGATACGCAGGCGCGAGCCTCGTCGGTGTCGTCATCGGTGGCGTCTCGCACAAGTGGGGATGGGCGGCGGCGTTCGACGTGATCGCGGGCGCGGGTCTCGCGGCGATGTTGCTCGCCGCGGCGTGGTGGTGGACGTCAGCGCGCGGCGCTGTTCGCGCGAAGTAGCGCGGCGAGATCGATCGCGCGGTCGACGCCGAGCGTGCGGTAGCGCTCCCAATGGCACGTGAAGAGGACGATCTGCAGTCGGCGCGCGACGCGCGCGAGGACGCTGGTCATGCGATCGAAGCGCTCTTCGCTCGAGAAGACGATGGCGTCGTCGAGGAGGACGGGGAGCGTGCCGTCGCCCGCGAGGACGCTGGCCATGCCGAGGCGGACGAGGATCGCGAGCTGCTCGCGCGCGCCGCCGCCGAGCGCGTCGAACTCGTCGATGCCGTGCGTCGTGCGCGCGAGCTTGTCGATGCGAAAGCTGTCGTCGAGCGAGACCTCGCCGTCGGAGAAGAGCGCTTGGAGAAGGGGCGTGATCTCGCGTTGGAGTGGCTGGACGAACGCGCGCTGCGCGGTCGCGCGGCACTCCGAGAGGGTTTCGAAGAGGAGCCTCGCGGCTTCGGCGCGCTCGTCGAGACGCAGGACCTCGGTCTGCTCTACGTCGACGCGCGACGCGGCCGCGCCGAGGCGTTCGTGCAGACCGAAGAGATCGGCGGAGCGGAGCTCGCCGAAGAGGACGTTCATTTCGGCCGACTTGTCGCGGAGCTCGGCGATGGCGCCGTCGTGCGCGCGTCGCGTGCGTTCGGCGGCGATCGCGGCGTCTTCGGGCGCGAGCTTCGCCAGCTCCGCAGCGATCGCGGCGGCGTTGCGCGATCGCGTCTCGCGCTCGGAGGCGGCGCGCGTGCTGGCTTCGACGAGCGCCGCGTCGTCGCCGAGCTCGGCGATCGCGCGCGCCATCGCCGCCGAAAGCTCCTCGACACGACCGTCGGTCGACTGCGCTTCCTTTCGAGCCACGCGCGCGTCGGCGTCGAGGTGTTGACGCGCGAGATCGTGATCCGCGAGCCGACTGCGAGCGGCGTCGTGCGCGGTGCGCACGTCGTCGCGTGCGCGTTCGGCGGCTTCGAGGCGTGCTTCCGCCGCCGCACCGCCGTCGTCCGCAGCCGTCTCGAGCGTCGTCCCAAGCGAAGCGAGCGCCGCCTCGCTCGTCGCGAGCAGCGCCGCGTGCCGCGCGCGCGTCGTCTCGAGCGCGTCGATTCCATTCGGGGCCAAGAGCTGAAGGAGTTGTTCCTTCGTTGCGATCTCGCCGTCGAGGCGTCGCTTTTCCTCGGCGCGTGCGCGCACCTCCGCGACGTCGCGCGCGCCCACCGCGTCGAGCGCGCGTCGCAACGCCGTGCGCGACGCCTCCGCATCCGCACGCGTCCGGACGAGATCTTTTCCACCCGGCGTCACGCGAACCTCGACGATCCCAGGAATGCGCAGCGTCATTGGCGCGTCGGCGCGTCGCGTCGTCGCGTCGCCCGGCGCGAGATCGATCGGCGCGCCGTCGACTTCGATCGCCGTCTTGCCGATCGCGCGGATCTCGATCGCCGCAGCGGCCGCTTCGAGCTCGAGCTCCGCCCTCTCGACCGCGCGCTCGTGATCGCCGACCGCGCGCGCCGTCGCTTCGGCGCCGGCGAGCGTCGTCAGTCGAGCGCGAAGCGTGACGAGCGCGTCGTGTTGCTCGCGTGCCTTGGTCCACGCGGTCTCGCTCTCGCCGAGCGCGCGACGCGCCGTTGTCGCGTCCTTTTCGGCGCGCGCGACGGTGTGCGCACGATCACGCGACGCGAGCTCGGATGCCGCGCTTCGCTCCGTCGCCTCTAGCGGGACGCGCGCCCCATCGTGGCGCAAAACGATCTCCTCCGCCTCGCGCACCTTCGCTCGAAGCACATCACGCTGCGCCTCTTCATGACCCAGCTTCGCGCGCGCCCCCTCGCGATCCGCGACGCGCGCGGCGGCCTGCTCCGCGACGATGGTCGCCGCTTGCGCCTCCGCGTTCGCCGTCGCGAGCTTTTCACTGTGTGCTTGAAGCTCGAGCGCGCGCTTCTCTGCCGCGGCGGCCGCGCGATCCAGATCCGGCAAGAGCACACCGAGCCTCTCGACTTCGCGCGCGAGCGCCGCGTGGCGATCGACCGTCGCTTCGTGCTCGCGAAGCCGCGTCGCGAGACGATCGCGCTCTCCGGTCGCGTCGGCGAGTCGCTGTTGCGCCGCGAACAGCGCCGCGTCGGCGCCTGTCGCTTGCTTCCCCGTGTCGGTGAAATGCCGTCGGTACTCGGCCCGCGCGGCGAAGAAGATCGACTCGGCGCCGGCGCCCGCGAGCACCGCGCCGCTAATCGCGCCGAGGCGATCCGAGAGCGCGAGCCGCGTGTCGTCGTTGAGCGACGGCGCGAAGTTGCTCGTCCCCTGATCGATCCACAAGAGCGGCCAAATCCCGCCGGGCGCCTCGTCCCGTTTGCGCGCGCCGCCGTCGGACGCGCCCAGACCGAGCGCGGTTCGGAGCGCGGCCTCCGCGTCGTCGCCCGAGACGTCGATTGTCCGCCCGTCGGCGTAGCGCGCGGTCAGTCGCGCCGTCCCCTTCGCCGCCGCGAAGCGCTTTCTCACCGCGTAGAGCGCGCCGTCGTGCTCGAACTCGATCGCGATCTCCGGCGTGCTCCCGTCGCGCGGAAGCATCGCGCGCTGCGTGGCACCGCCGATCTTTGCGCGCCGGGTGAGAACGTCGCGGATCGCGTTCATCAGCGTCGATTTCCCGGTGTCGTTCTCGCCGTGAATCACGTTGAGCCCGCGCGCGAGATCGATCTTCACGTGCCGGAGCACCCGAAAGCTCGTCACCTCGACCGACCGAATCAGCACGCCGCTGCCTCCGCCTCGCGGTGAAGTCGGTGGAGCACCTGAAGCGCGAGCGCCGCGCGGCGTCCGGTCTCGCCGCCGTCGTTCGTGAGCGCGCGCAATCGATCGACCGCATCTTTCACGAAGCCGTCGCTCGCGATCGCGAGCAGCTCCTCGTCGCTCGCGAGCGGCAACACGCGCCACGCGGTGTGCTGCAAGTAGAGGAGCTGCGCCTCGGACCTGCCGAGAAGCGCCGCGAGACGCTCACTGTCTCCAAGCGAGAGCGCGCCGCGCAAATCGAGCTTCACCACCGAGTCGAGTGGCGCTTCGAGCGCGCCGAACCACGCCGCGAGCGCGTCGACGTCCGCGCCGAGGTGAAGCTCCATGTCGTGTGCGAGCCATCGCGTCCGCGCCACGCGATGCGGCGTGACGATCGCCGGCGCGCCGTGCGCCGCGATGTCGACGACGAGCGCGTACCCCGGATCGTTCTGCTTGAAGCTCGTCGGCTCGGGCGCGCCCGAGTACCACGTGCGATCGTCGATCCGCTTCATCCCGTGCCAATCGCCGAGCGCGAGGTAATCGAGGTCCGCGAGCGTCGCCCGCGTGGCTTCGATCTCGTTCGTCGCGTCGCCGTCGTCGTCGCGCTTGAACCCGACGACGTCGCCGTGCGCGAGTCCGATCCGAATCGCGTTGGGTGCGAGATCGCGCCCGAGATCGCGCGTGATGTGCGCCGTGGTATCAGCGACCTCGTGACGTTGGAGGAGCGGCGCAGGCAGAATGACCGCGCGGCCGCCGAGCACGAGGTGCGGCTCGCGCGTCTCGAGGACGACGAAATTGTCGGGACGCGCGTCGCGAAAGCTCGGGCGGCGATACACCGACGCCGGACCCGCGCAGTGATCGTGGTTCCCCGGGATCACGATCACCGGCAACGCCATGTCGCGAAACCGCGTAAGCGATTGAACGACGACGCGATCGTCCACGGTGTTCGCGTCGAACAAGTCTCCCGCGACGAGCACGACGTCCACCGCCTCGCGTCGCGCGAGATCCGCGAGCCGCGTGATCGATTCCAGGCGCAGCTCGCGGAGCTTCGACCCGCGATCGCCGGGGATCTTCTGGAACGGCATCCCGAGCTGCAAGTCGGCGGTGTGGAGCAGCCTCACGCTCCCCGCTATACCGCAAATTCAGTCGGGCTCCTTCGCCCACACCGTGATGCTCGTGACGCGCCACGTTCCTTCCATCAGGACGACGTGGAAGTCGACCGCGCGCGATTCGCGTCGCGACTTGGCATCGCGTCCGACCGCGACGAGCGTCGCCTTCGCTTTCACTTCGGCTTGGACGCGCGCGTCGTCGAGCTTCACCTCGACGCTCGAGAGATCGACGTCGGCGCTGCGGAAGATCGCGGTCGCTTGCGTCGCAGTCTCGGCAAGCTGGTCGCGACCGGATCCGGAACGCGGAAGCGTCGGGACGTCGGCGAGGCTGACGTGGACGTTCTTGTCGAGCGTGTCCTTGAAGATCCCTCTGATGCGCGCGAGACGCACCAGCGGGTTCGTGTCGTCTTCGGTGA